>CAXNNM010000001.1:0-29886 GCA_964203735.1 Gaiellales bacterium
CTCGGCGGCAACGTCCGCGTCGGCCTCGAGGACAACCTCTACATCAGCAAGGGTGAGTTCGCCTCGAACGCGCAGTTGGTTGAGCGCGCAGTCACGATCATCGAGAGCCTGGGTGGCACGGTTGCCGGTCCCGACGTCGCGCGCGAGCGGCTCGGGATCACCAAGCGCTAGCGGTCTCGCCACTCCGGCTTGCGCTTCTCGGTGAAGGCCGCCACGCCTTCAGCGAAGTCCTCTGTGCTACGAAGCAGGCCATAGGCGAGACCTTCGAGTTCCATCCCAATACTGAGCGACGTATTTGGAGCCTGATTGAGAACGCGCTTGAGGGTGCGGAGCGCGACAGTGGGACGGGCCGCCATGTCGTCTGCCAACGCTGCCACAGCCGCGTCCAGCTCGGCCCGTGGGTGCACCTCGGTCAGTAGGCCCCAACGATGCGCCTCATCGGCCTTCAAACGCCGGCCGCGCATGACCATGTCTTTCGCACGCCCCAGGCCAACCATCTGCACGATCCGTTGAGAGCCGCCGGACCCAGGGATCATGCCAAGCGAGATTTCGGGCAAGCCAATCTGCGTATCGTCAGCCGCAATGCGAAAATCACAGGCCAGCGCAAGCTCGAGACCGACACCAAGGCAATATCCATGCAACTGAGCAATCACCGGCTTAGGACATCGCTCGGGCGCAGCAACGTTGTCATGAAGGTGGCTGATCCACTCGGGATCGACCTGCATAAACCCGGCGATATCACCCCCGGCGGTGAAGGCCTCATCGCCCGCTCCGCGCACCACGATGCAGCGAACGCGGTCGTCGTTGCCGAGCTCTTCGAAGGCCCGGGCGATTTGGGCACGCGCCGTCACCGCGACGCGATTCATCTTGCCTGGAACATCGAGCGTCAGGGTCGCGACGCGACGCGCTTCGTCGAGTTCGACGCGGAAGCCTTCGCATTCAGTCATTGCTCCTCCTTCAGGAGTCGTCGGAGAAGCTTGCCCGAAGCGCTCTTGGGTAGCTGATCCACAAAGATATAACGGCGCGGCCGCTTGAAGCGCGCAAGCTCGGTGGCGGCTAAACAATAGGCATCTAATTGATCGTCGCTAACAGCAGCGGATGCGACGATATATGCGGTGACGAGGTGGCCGAGTCGTTCATCGGGAGTGCCGATTACGGCTGCCTCCAGTACCGCGGGGTGACGAACGAGCAGCTCCTCGATCTCAAGCGGGTGGACGTTCTCACCGCCAGAAATGATCATGTCGTCGATGCGACCATCAATCCAGAGGTCGCCATCTGCATCTTCGTGCGCGAGGTCACCAGGAAAGTACCAGCCGTCACGGATCTGCTTGGCATCGGCATCGGGGCGCTTCCAGTAGCCAGTGAAGGCCTCGTCGGATGCCAGCGAACAGACGACTTGACCGACCTCTCCCGGCGCGACAACGTCAGTTGGGCTGGCCTCAAGGTCGGGTCGAACGAGACGAATCCGCTCGTTGACCCCCGGGCGACCTGCGCAACCTGGTTTTGCGCGCTGGTCGCTGTGGACGGTGAACGTGTAGATCTCTGTCGATCCATAGTGATTGACAAACACGTCGGGGTCGAACAATGCGACGCAGCGTTGGGTCAAAACACCCGTCATCGGCGCTCCCGCGTAGGCGATGCGTCGAACCGATGACACGTCACGCGGAGCCGCCTCGTGCGCCAACGCCATGTCATGAAAGAGCGTTGGTGCGAGGTAGAGGCACGTCAGTTCGTCGTGCAGCACGAGGTCGAGGGCGCGGCTGGCGTCCCACTCTTCCATCAGGTGGAGGCTGCCACCGACCAGCGTCATCGCGAGCATCGAGCGCTGCCCCATCGTGTGGTACAGCGGCATCACCCCGAGCGTGCGTTCGCTAGGTCCGTACCCACACTGTGCAACGTGGGCGATCGACGCGGCTCGCTCGGCCGCATGGGAGCGCGGCACGCCCTTCGGATTGCCCGTCGTCCCTGACGTGTAGAGCATCAGAGACGGTGCGCACTGATCAACATCGGTTGCCTCAGCGAGCGGAGCGGCAGCCTCGAGATCGGCGAACGGCGTACCTTTTTCGGCACCTGCGACAGCAACAATCGGGATCCCCTCGACGAGCTCTGCGACATCAATCGAGTCAGGTTCTATCACGAGCAACGCAGACTCTGCATCCTGGACGCAGTAGTGAAGTTCGACGGGACGCAATCGCCAGTTGAGGGGGACAAAGACGCCGCCAAGCCACTGCGTTGCCCACCAGAGGACGACAGTCTCCTCGCGATTACGAAGCGCGACGGCAACACGGTCCCCTTGGCCAACACCGAGCGCTGCCATGCCGCTGGCAACGCATTTCGCCCGTTCGAACAGTTCCGCGTAGGTGAGTCTGCGGTCGCCGTCGGTGAGAGCGACCGCCGCAGGGTGCCGCTCCGCACAGCCGATCAGATGTTCGGCAAAATTCACAGCGCCCGCTCCGACTCGGGCGGCAAACCGGCCGCGTCGGCAATCGCTTCGATGATCCCGACGTACCCCGTGCAGCGGCAGAGGTGCCCAGACAGCAGGTCTGTGATCGCCGCCCGACTCGTCAGTTCACCACGCTCCAGTGCCTCGGTGGCGGTGGCAAGAATGCCCGGCGTACAGAATCCACACTGCAACCCGTGGTGCGTCGAGAAGGCGACCTGCAAGGGGCTGAGCGTGCCCGCCGGGTCTGCTAATCCCTCAACGGTAAGGATCTCACAGCCAGCGACCTGAACGGCGAGCAGCAGACAGGAACGTGAGGCGACTCCATCGACGAGGACGGTGCAAGCACCACAGACGCCGTGTTCACAACCAACGTGGGTGCCACGCAAGCCAAGGTCGTGACGAAGGACGTCGGAAAGCAGGCGGCGATCTTCGATGTCGCGTCGGTACGTGCGACCATTGACCGCGAACTCGACATTCATGCCAGTGCCTCCGCGAGCGCTCGAACGACGAGCGTGCCGATAAGCGATCGTCGGTAGGCCGATGGTGCGTGCGGCGAATCAGGCGGATCCACCGACTCAGCGGCGAGCGCGCGTAGTTCGTTCGGTGGCACACCGGCCACGATCGCGGCCTCAACCATGGTTAGGCGAATAGGACGATCGGACACTGCCCCAGCCGCAACCCGTGCTTCGATGACGTCGCCGTCCTCTATGTGCACCGCGAGCGCGACGATCGCCATGGCGTAGTCGCCGTGGCGTTGGGCAACTTCGCCAAAGCCAAAGTGCCAACCAGCACCGAGCACTGGGAAGCGCACTGCGGTCAGAATCTCGTCGTCACCGAGTGACGAGGTGAGGTACGAAACGAACAGTTCGGCTGCTGATACGTGACGGGTGCCGTCGAGACCGACAACGACCGCCTCGCCGTCAAGACACACCAGCACGCACGGCAATTCGGCTGCCGGATCGGCGTGGGCGATCGTGCCACCGACCGTGCCGCGGTTACGTGTCGTCGTGTGGCCGACGTGTGGCAGTGCAAGATCCAACAGTGGACACGCTTCGAGCGCCGCGCGATCGCGCTCAAGCGCACGTTGCGTGGTCATGGCTCCGACAGTCACGGCCGTGTCCGTCACCTCGATACCGACGAGCCCGGCAACGTCACGAAGATCCACCAGCACATCGGGAGTGGCGAGTCGAAAGTTGAGCAGAGGCATCAGTGACTGGCCCCCTGCCACGACCTTCACGTACCCGCCCGTAGCGAGCAGCCGACAGGCCTCGTCAATCGTTGACGGTCGCTGGTAGACGAGTGGCGCGGGCTTCATTCCGCCTCTCCCTGCAACAGTGCCCAAACGCGCGCGGGCGTGAGTGGAATCGGGACCGCGTCTATGCCAATCGCGTCGGCAACAGCATTTGCGAGACAGGCCGGTGCGCTCATCGTATTGCCCTCACCAAGCCCTTTGGCACCGAGCGGCGTAGTCGGCGACGGCGTCTCGATCGCGCGGTGGCGTACCGGGGGCAACTCGGTCGCGGTCGGTGGTAGGTAATCGAGGAACGAGGCCGTCATCAGATTGCCGTCCTCGTCGTAGCGGTGCTCTTCGAGGAGCGCAGCCCCGAGACCGTGAGCGAGTCCGCCCATCATCTGCCCGTCGGCAATCAGCGGGTTAAGAATCCGGCCAGCGTCGTGCACGGTCGCGTAGCGGAGAACCTGCACCTGTCCGGTCTCGGCATCAACCTCGACGATGGCGACATCGGCAATGAAGCCATAAACCGCCGAGGTGTTGCAGCGATCATCTGCATCTGGCTCGGGTAGCGGGATCGTGTAGGTCGCTGTCAGAGCGAGTCCACCGACATCGCCGACAGCGCCGGTGCCGGCCGGGTTCCAGTGCGCGCCGCCCGCCAAACGCCTGATGCTGATCGAACGCTCTCCATCGTCGGAGGATCGAGCCTTCCCATCGCTCAACACGACTGCCTCAGGTGGGCACCCAAGCTCATGCGCGGCGAGCGTCTTCAGGCGGTCGGCGAGAAGTGTCGCCGCGTGGTGAATCGCGCTTGCGACGACCGCCGAGAACCGCGAAGAGTAGTTGCCACTCGAGACGGTCCAGGGGTTCGCCGAGGTATCGGCCTCGGTGCGAACGTCAACATCCTCGAGCGACACTCCGAGAGCGTCAGCGACAATCTGCGCTGCAACGGTCCGATGGCCCTGCCCTTGGGGTGTTGATGTAAACCGTACGGTGACCCCCCCGTGCGGCCCCATCGCGATCGAGACGCCTTCGCTATTGCCCGTCTTGGGGAGGCCTCTCGCACGCACCTCTGCGGGCTGAGCAAGGCTGATGTAGCCCATGTTCGAGACACTTGGCTCGACGACGACCGCTAGGCCGATCCCGACCAACCTCCCCTGCGCCCGCTTCGCATCCCGAAAGGCCAGTAGCTCGTCGTAGTCGGCAAGCTCGAGGGCCTCGTCGAAACACCGCAGGTAGTCCCCAGAGTCGTAAATGGCTCCAGCCGCCGCGCGGTATGGCATCTGCTCCGAGCGAACCAGGTTACGGCGGATCAACTCGGCGTGGTCGAGGCCTAACTCGCCAGCCGCGATCATCATCGTACGCTCGAGTGGGTAGTACAGCTGGGGTCCACCGAAGCCACGATTGAGCCCGGTTGGAGCCCGATTGGTCACCACGACACGCGAGCGTACGGCAAGATTTTGTACGTCGTAGGCACCTGTCAGGCAGCCGTGCATGCGGTACAGCGTCGCTGGTTCGGGTGCGCGTACGTAGGCGCCGACGTCATCGAGTAGGTCCAAGTCGAGTGCAACGAGTTTGCCATCGGCATCGAAACCAGCCGCGATCTCGGTCAGGCGCTCAGTCGCAGACGATGAAGCGAGCAAGTGTTCGCCGCGGTCCTCCGTCCAGCGCACCGGAATGCCAAGCACCCGACTGACCGCCGCCATCAGCACGACGTAGACAAAGACTGCGGACTTGATGCCGTAGGACCCACCGCTTGCCGGCGGCGTGCAGAGGCGCAGCTTCGACGCGGGAATACCAAGTGCAGCAGCCGCGACACCGTGCAGCGTGAATGGTCCTTGAAAATTCGCCCACGCATCAACGCCACCCCGCGACTCGTCCCAGTTAGCGATCACGCCGTAGGTCTCGACGGGCGTCGCGCTGTTGCGCGGGTGTCGAAACCGACGGCGCACAACAAGCACCGCGGTGGCAAATGCCTGCTCGGGGTCGCCATAGCGAAACGTGCGGTCCGAGACAACGTTGGAGGTCGTCGCGGCGTGTAAGCGGATTGCCGTTGGCTCGGCCGCGCTTGCCGGATCGGCGACGACCGGCTGCGGGTCGTAGTCGACGACCACGAGCGCCGCAGCGTCCTCTGCAACGTAGCGATCCCGTGCCACCACGACCGCGACCGGTTCGCCGGCAAAGCGCACGCACTCGTACGCCGCTGGTCGATAGTCGATCGGCACGTCGAGCACCGATGGAAATGGCTGGGTAATCGCAGCGATCTCAGCTCCGGTAACGACGCCGATGACGCCATCCACAGCCAGCGCGGCAGAGACATCAATCGACCGAATCTGAGCGTGTGCGAAAGGTGAGCGCACAATGGCTGCATGCCCTGCATGTGGCAGGGGATCAATGTCGTCGATAAACCACTCGCGACCTCGCAGCAACGGGTCATCCTCAACGCGAGTAATGCCGCGTCCGACCCAACTTGGCTTGGTCTCGGTTGCTTCCATCGGTTCCGACATAGTAAACACGAATCCGCTGAGCGGAACAAGATCTTGCGTTTGTTGGCCCACCCACCGTAGACTCCCGCCACGATGGATCCCGTAAAGCGAACAACCGATCCACTCACCATGCTGCTCGAGAGCGTGCGCGACGGTTCGCTCGGTCTTGACGAGGCTACGCGAGAGCTACGCGAGCTGCCCTTTCGCAACCTCGGCTTCGCTCGCGTCGATAACCACCGCGAGCTGCGACAGGGCGCACCTGAGGCAGTGCTCGCCGAAGGCAAAACCCCGCACGAGGTCATCGCAATCATGGCCGCTCTCGCTGAGGGAACATCGTCGAGCGTCCTCGTGACACGCGTTGATGAGGCCTGTTTTGAGGCCGTGCTGACAGCGTATCCCGATGCGCAATTCCATCGGCGTGCCCGCTGTATTTGGCTCGAACGTGCGCTCCCCGAACCACTTGGACGCGTGGCGATCGTCTCGGCCGGTACGAGCGATGGACACGCTGTTCACGAGGCGCGCATTCGCGCAGAACTCATTGGCACCCACGTCGACACCTATGAGGACGCTGGCGTTGCAGGCCTACACCGCCTTCTCGCCGTCCTTCCCGAACTCGAGGATGTGGACTGCGTCATCGTCTGTGCCGGTATGGATGCCGCGCTCGCCAGCGTCGTCGGTGGTTATGTCGCGGCTCCCGTGATTGCCGTGCCGACGAGTACCGGCTACGGCGTTACTTTCGGTGGCGTGGCCGCATTGCACGCGATGCTCGCTTCATGTGCGGCCGGCGTCGCTGTCGTCAATATCGACGATGGCTTCAGCGCCGGGACGATCGCGGCCCGAATTGCCCGACGAGCCGCTGGCGAGGAGAGTGTCTGATGGGACACGACGGACACGACGGACACGACCACGACCACAATCACAAACACCACGCAACGGTGCTGCCGACAGCACGGGGCATCGTCTATATCGATGCCATCGGAGGAGCCGCTGGCGACATGTTGCTCGCCGCACTGCTCGATGCTGGTGCACCACTCGAGTCGGTCGAGGCCGCCGTCGGCTCGCTGGTACCGGGGCTCACGGTCACGGTTGGCCACACCGAACGACACGCGATTGGTGCCCGCACGGTCACCATTGTCGGCCCCGATGAAGGCCACGTCCATCGCACCTGGCGTGATGTCCGCGCATTGCTTGACGCGGCCGACCTCGCGCCGCGAGCTGCCGCCCGCGCACACCGCGCCTTCGAGTTGCTCGCTCACGCCGAAGGTCGTGTTCACGGCCAAGACCCCGAGGATGTACATTTTCACGAGGTTGGAGCCATCGACGCGATCGCCGACATCGTTGGCGTCTGTGCCGCGCTAGAGGCCCTCGGAGCCGACCGTATTGAAGCGGGTCCACTCCCGCTTGGCCGTGGGGTCACGGCGGCCGCGCACGGGCAGATCCCACTGCCAGCACCGGCAGTGCTTGAGATTCTCCAAGGCTCCCCGATTGCTCCGAGTCTCGTTCAGGGCGAGACCGTGACGCCAACGGGGGCCGCCCTGGTCGCCGCCGTCGTCGACGCGTGGGGTGGCGTTCCCGCGCTGCGACTCGGAGCGACCGGGTACGGGGCTGGTCAACGCGACACGGCCGAGGTTCCAAACCTCGTGCGCGTCCTCGTCGGCTCGCCGCTTGCTTCCCCGCGCGACGAAATCGCGATTGTCGAGGCGACAATCGATGATCTCAACCCAGAACTCGTGCCCGACGCGCTCGACGATGTGCGCAGCGCCGGCGCGCTCGATGTCTGGACCACTCCCGTAGTCATGAAACACGGCCGCCACGGCGTGACCATCACCGCGATCGCGCGCCCCGTCGATCGAGAGGCCGTCGCAACCGCGCTGCTGCGTTCGACGAGTACCCTCGGCGTCCGCATCACCGACGGACACCGCATCGAACTTGACCGCGACTTCATCTCGGTGGAGGTCCACGGCCACGACATCCGTGTCAAGCGCGGGCTGCTCGATGACGCCATCGTCAACGTCGCACCGGAGCACCGCGACTGTGTCGTTGCGGCGCGGGCACTCGGCGTGCCCGTCAAGGAGATCTGGTCGGCAGCGCTCGCGCAGGCTCACGGTGCCGGACAATGAGCACGCCCCCCTCTCCCCACGCACTGACACGGCTCAGCGACCGGATCGTCGAACGGGTCGCCGGGCTCGATGGGGCTGTAGTTGCGCTGTCAGGTGGTGTCGATTCGTCGGTGGTCGCCGCCTTGGCCGTCCGTGCCCTCGGCGAGCGAGCGCTCGCCGTAACTGCTGTCTCTCCGGCGCTCGCCACGGGCGAGCTCGATGGCGCCGCCAGCGTGGCTCTCACCGTTGGCATCCGGCACGAGGCGATTATGACGAATGAGCTGGCGCGCGCCGGCTATCGCGCGAACGGTTCCGACCGCTGCTATCACTGCAAATCCGAGCTCTACGACAACCTCGCTGCGATCGCCCAGCAGCGCGGCTACGCAGCCGTGCTGTCGGGCGCGAACGCGGATGACCTTGGCGACTGGCGCCCCGGCCTAATTGCAGCGGAGGAACACGGCGTACTGCATCCGTTGGTTGAGTTTGCCGTTGACAAAGACCAGGTGCGGCTGCTCGCGGCACACCTGGGCGTACCGAACGCCAAGAAGGTCGCCAGCCCATGCCTAGCCTCGCGCATCCCCCACGGTACGCCGGTCCACGCGGATACATTGGCGCAGATTGATCGTGCCGAGCAGGCTCTGCACGGACTCGGACTCGGACCACTGCGGGTTCGTCACTACGACGAGCTAGGTCGCGTCGAATTGAGCGAGAATGACCTCGCCCGTCGCGATCTGCTTGAGCCAGCGATCGTCGCGGCCGTCACGGTCGCCGGCTACACCAGCGTGGAGATCAGTGCCACGCCCTTTCGGTCGGGAAGTTTGACGCGCCAATTCGTCAGCAGCCTCCCGATCGCGCAGTGCGTGGAGAACCGCTGATGGGACTGTTCGATCCCATTGACGAGCACCTCTCGACCGTGGGTGGTGGTTGGGTTTTTGTCCTCGTTGTCGCAGTCCTGCTCGGACTGCGTCACGCAACGGATCCCGATCACCTGACAGCGTTGCTCTCCCTGCGCCTGAGAGGCAGCCAGCGACCACCCCATCGACTGGGCCTCGCCTGGGGCGCTGGTCATGCGGTGACGATGATCCTCGTCGGAGTGCCCTTGATCCTGTTCGTTGGACAACTCCCCACTGCGCTGCAGCAGGGGCTTGAGGTGGCTGTCGGCATACTCATCATCGTGCTCTCAATCCGTGTGCTGTGGGGACTCGTAGAGCTGAGGGCCCACGCGCACGAGCACGCCCATGGTGACGGCGTCGTACACTCTCACCCCCACGTCCACGGTGCCGGCGCGCACGCGCATGGCATCCGATCGACGCGGAGCGCCTTCTCGATTGGTCTGCTCCATGGGGCCGCTGGCAGCGCCAGCATCGTCGCACTCATTCTCACGCGCCTCGAGAGCCCACTGCTCGCCTGCCTCTCACTCGTGGTCATCGCCGGCTTCTGCATGCTCTCGATGGCCTGCTGCTCGTGGGTGCTCTGCCGGAGCCTTGACGGTAGCGAGCGACGCGTTGATCAACGTTGGATTGCTGGCGTCGGCGGCAGCCTCGCGCTCTGCTTTGGCTTCGTCTACGCCGCCTCCGCGGCGGGTTTCGTCGCATGAACGACGAAGTCACTCGTAGCGCGACGAGCCTGGCATCCGTCGACCGCTCACTGCGATTACTCGAGGAGCTCGCACGCTCTGGCGATCTCGGCGTCACCGAACTTGCCTCACGGATTGGCGCTGGCAAGGCAACCGCCCATCGGCTAGTCAAGACGCTCGAGGCGCGCGACTACGTCGTCCAGAACACCAATTCGACGTATCGGCTCGGGCCTCGCTGCCTCTACCTCGCCCAAGGTGTCGAAGCCGGCCTCGACCTGCGCAGCGCAGCACTGCCGATCCTCGCGGCCCTGCGGGATCGCACCGGCGAGACGGCACAGTTGACCGTCTTCGATGAGGGCGACGTCGTCTACGTCGAGCAGGTCACGTCCCGTAAGCCCGTGCGTAGCGTTGGGGAAATTGGTGGCCGAGCGCCCGCGCATTGTGTGTCCGGCGGCCTAGCCCTGCTCGCCTTTGGGCCACCGGAGAGTGTCGCCTACCTTACCGCCCGTGGCGAATCTTCCCCTACCCCAACGGCGAAGCAACGCTGGCTCGACCTCGATGCCGAGCTCTCGACAATCCGTACAGCAGGCTATGCGGTCAACCGCGGCGGTTTCCAGTCAGAGGTCGGTGGCGTGGCTGCACCAATTATGGACGTCAACGGCATCGCCATCGCAGCCATCAGCACCTGCGTTCCTCTGTTTCGCCTCGATGCGGTTGGTGTCACCACGCTCGCGGAGGCCGTCACCTCTGCCGCCCGCGAAATGAGCGTGCTACTCGGGGCCGACGCCGGATAGTTCCTAGCCAGACCACCTGAGGGGCTATCGAGACTGATACCCAGGACGGCGCGGCACTTTAACGCCGGCAGCCGCAATTTGCTCCTCCGTTGGTCCGTTGTCGGCGAGTGACCGGAAGGCCTCAAGTACTGCACGCGGCGAGTTGCGGTGCCGGATCGCAGCCATCGTCAAGGGCTCGGAGAGAGCACCACTGCAGTGCGCGCACGGCCAGTACAACCGTCGCGAAAGTTCGGCCGCCGTACCGGGATATTTTTTGAAGATATCGACCAGTAACGTCGAGCCAGTGATGCTGAACTCGGTGGTCACGTGTCGGCCTAGTGCGTCGGGATCTCCACAGGCGGCGGCTCGTTCGGCGTCATCCGAATCATGTGGCGCGCGAGCTGGTAGCGGGCGAAGGGCAAGATCACGACCTTCGCATCCGGCCCATGCTTTTCGAGCGCACGATCGAACGTCTCTTGGAGCGAGGTGCTAGCGGCAATGCCGATCTCCGCCGCCATTGCGAGGTTCTCTTCCAGCGTCACCATTGTTAGGTGCTTGCGCGTCATCACCTCGTAGATTGGCACCCAGATGCAGCCGGCCCACATCTGGATCGTGCGCGAATGGATATCGCGCAGCACGCGCTCGTAGCTTGCGGTCGTCGGTGGCATATATGGCGTCATTAGATCCATCAAAGCGAGACCCGGAAAATCACCAATCGCTGTGTGTACGCCGGGCGATGGCGAGCAATAAATGAGATCCCCGCCGTCCTTCAGAATCGGGTCAGCGCTCATGCAACCCCAGCCGGTGTGGAAGAAAAGATGGTCGGTCGGCGCAAAGACGCCGCAGACCACGATGTCCGCCTGCCCGTGTTCGGCGACCGGGCTATCGTAGGCATAGATCTCGTTGAATCGCGTGATCGCTGCGACATGGGCCTCGGGGTGACGCCCGAAGATCAGCTCGATCGCGCGCCCGCGGGTGTCGAGAATCGCATTGAGTGTGCAGTCAAGGCCACACATCGTCGCCACCTCGTCGATATCTGCCCGCATCGGCCCGCCGAGCGCACCGTAATGCGTCTGCGGTGAGGGGACGAAGGCTCCATGGTTGGACTCGATCGTCTCGTCGGACACGACGCCTGGCATGATCAACTTGCCACCACCGCCCGCGCCCCAATGGTTTGACTGCGCCTGACCGATCGTGATCGTGACATCACGCTTCATCACTTCGTTGTGGAGCCAGACCGGTGTGCCACGCGATGAGACGCCGACGAAGGAGTAATTATCCACTTCGCGTGGATCGTTCTGAAAGAACGGAATTCCCATTTGCTTCATGCGGGCGAGGTTCTCGCGGCCGATCTTCTGATCAATGTCCGACTCCGACATTGGGAAGACCTTGCCGTTGGCACAGACGACGACCGCATCCGTGACACCAGCCGCCTCGAGCTCGTCAAAGATGGCGGGCAAGATCTTCATCTGCGGCGTCGGCCGGAACTGATTGTCGATCACCACAGCGACGGACTTGCCACCCTTGATCAACTCGGCGAACGTCGGCCCACTCTGCGGGTTGCGAAGTGCGTGTCGCGCAGCCTCTAGCGTACTCGCAGTGGGCTCCGGCTCGTTGGGACGAATATCTGCCATCAGGTTCTTGAGCGGGAACGACAACTCGAGGGTATCGCGATAGACCAGCGTGTCGTCATCGGCCGACCCAATCGTCAGCGGATCGATCGACTCGTACGGAATGATGGTGTGGTGTAGCTCGGTCATCGGGGGCTCCCGCGCGTAAGTAG
The DNA here is from genome assembly GCA_964203735.1 of Gaiellales bacterium. Taxonomy (GTDB): domain Bacteria; phylum Actinomycetota; class Thermoleophilia; order Gaiellales; family F1-60-MAGs149; genus F1-60-MAGs149. The sequence goes on from CAXNNM010000001.1 coordinate 12,392, forward strand.
GTAGGTGCACGCTAGCGTCCGAGAGGCCCTCTGGTCAACATTTCGGGCGCTGTTCCGACCAGCGGAACGATCGAGGCTCGTCGCCGCGACTGCGCTCGCCGCCGCCGGTGAGCATTCGGCCGTACCGACGCAGAGTCGGCCGCCGCGTTACGGGCCTGATCAATGCTGTACAAGGGGCGGTGCAGTCCGCGCGCGAAAGGCGTGATTGTGACACATGCGTACGCTATTTTCAGTGCGACACGTACGCTAACTTTGAGGCATAGAAACGATGGCCAAGAAACACACCTCGCTCTACATCGACGAGCAACTGCTCGCCGAAGCGGAACGCCTGCTCAGCACGAGCGGACCCACAGAGACCGTCAATCGCGCGCTCACCATGGCGGTGGAGCTCGAGCTGCGACGAGGGCTGCTCTCGACCCCGTTCGGTATCACGGAGGAAGAGCTCCAGGACATGCGACACCAGCGCGGAGCGTACGAGCGACCGGTCGTATGAGTGCTCTGATCGACAGCTCCGGCTGGATCTGGGCCGAACGCAATCCCTCTGCTGCGGCGACAGGCGACCTGCTAACGGAGATCGAACACGGCACAGCGGGAACCTGCGACCCGGTGCGTCTCGAACTCCTACGCGGCGTCTCGAACCTGCGCCAGTTCGACACGCTCGACGCTCGACTTTCCGCTCTGCCAGATACCCCAGTCGAACGTGAAGCCTTCCGGCTTGCTGCCGATATCCAACGTGCACTCGCCAAACGCTCCGGATCCAAGCATCGATCGATCCCTGTTGTCGACTTGCTGATCGCTGGCGCCGCAATCGCCGCCGAACAGGTCATCATCCATCGCGATCGAGACTTCGAGACGATCGCGGCGATCACCCATCAGCCCCTGCGCTGGCTCGGACCCCGCTAGCCGGCCGAGCTAGCCGCGGTAGACAATCTCGCCGTCGACCATCGTCATCCGGACGGGGTTGGTGATCAACTCGTCGGGATTGCAGGTGACTGGATCTTCGGCGAACGCGGTCAGGTCGGCGCAGTAGCCGATCTTGATTCGTCCAAGCCGATGCTCCTCGGAGATCGTGCGTGCAGCCATCGTCGTGTAGCCCTCGAGCGCGGCCAGACCATCGATGTTTTGCGTGTCGAAGGCGTCGCGCTTGTAGCCGGGTGGTCGGCGCAGTTGCGCGGAGGCCATGCCGATGCGCGGATCGAAGCGGGCGACGGGCCAGTCGGAGCCGAGCGCCACGATTGCACCGGACTCGCGCAGCGAGCGCGTCGGGAAGGCGCGGTCGCAGCGACCCGTGCCCATGCGTGTCGTCCAGTTGCAGGTGCGGGCAGGATCGAGCCACATCATGTGCTGCGTCTGCATCGAGGCAACCACGTTCTCGGCGGCAAAGCGCGGTAGATCCGACAGCTGCAGCGTCTCGATGTGTTCGATGCGATGACGGATGCCTTCTTGGGCACCAGCGTCGCGGTACGCGTCGAGTGCCTCACGCACGCCGCGATCGCCACAGGCGTGCGTCGAGCATTGGAAGCCCGCATCGGCAAAGCGCTTGACGGCCTTGCGGTACTTGGCTGGGTCGGGCCAGAACGGCAGCAGCCCCTCACCCTCCGAGTCGGGCTCGCAGAGCCACGCCGTACCGGTGTCGATGACACCATCGATGAAGAACTTGGCGACTCCACCACGCCAGCGGCGGCCACGGGCATCACGATGCGGGATAAACGTCTCCCACTCGGCCTCGGTCATCTCGGGCTTGATCCAGAACGGCATCGTCAGACGCGTACGTAGTCGCCCAGAGGCCTCAAGTTCGCGCAACGTGTCGAGCGTCGACAGGTCGCCGTCCATGCCGTGAATGCCGGTGATCCCGACGGCCGCAAACTTGAGCATCTGCGCCGCATAGAAGTCGAGCTTCTGCGTGTGTGAGATTGGCGGCATCGCCTCTTCGACAAGGCCAATCGCACCCCACTCGCGCAGCTCGCCTGTCGGCGCACCCGCGGCGTCGCAGACGATCTCGGCGTTCTCCGTAAACGTCCGTGAACCCGTGATGCCCGCGATGTCGAGCGCGCGCTGCGAGACCAGCGCGGTATGGAAATCCATGAACTTGATGAAGACCGGGCGACCACCAGCGGCCTCCTCGATCAGCTCGCGATGGATCGGGCGTCCCTGGAAGGCGTCGTAGAGCAGACCCCAACCAATCACCCACTCGTCCGGCCCCTTATCGGCCGCCTCGGCCCGAATGCCGGCGAGTACGTCGTCCCAGGTAAAGGCGTCCAGCAGGTCCGCGCCGCGAGCATCGAGCGCGCCCATCAACGGGTGGACGTGCGAATCCGTAATGCCCGGCACCAACGCTGCACCTTGCAGGTCGATCACCTCGGCCGTGCCAGCCGTGGCCCGCAGTTCGGCATCCGAACCGATCGCGAGGATCGCACCCGAACCAAGGGCGACTGCGGTGGCGTGCGGGTTGGCGGGGTCGAGCGTGCGAACCTTGGCGTTGATCAGAACGGTCTCGATGGGCTGATGCATGGGTGGGTTGTAGCAGGGTTGTTGGGGGGTTGGGGTCCCCCGGGGGACCCCAACCCCCCAACAACCCTGCTACAACCCACCCATGCATCAGCCCATCGAGACCGTTCTGATCAACGCCAAGGTTCGCACGCTCGACCCCGCCAACCCGCACGCCACCGCAGTCGCCCTTGGTTCGGGTGCGATCCTCGCGATCGGTTCGGATGCCGAACTGCGGGCCACGGCTGGCACGGCCGAGGTGATCGACCTGCAAGGTGCAGCGTTGGTGCCGGGCATTACGGATTCGCACGTCCACCCGTTGATGGGCGCGCTCGATGCTCGCGGCGCGGACCTGCTGGACGCCTTTACCTGGGACGACGTACTCGCCGGCATTCGGGCCGAGGCGGCCGATAAGGGGCCGGACGAGTGGGTGATTGGTTGGGGTCTGCTCTACGACGCCTTCCAGGGACGCCCGATCCATCGCGAGCTGATCGAGGAGGCCGCTGGTGGTCGCCCGGTCTTCATCAAGTTCATGGATTTCCATACCGCGCTGGTCTCGCAGCGCGCGCTCGACATCGCGGGCATCACGGGTTCACGGACGTTTACGGAGAACGCCGAGATCGTCTGCGACGCCGCGGGTGCGCCGACAGGCGAGCTGCGCGAGTGGGGTGCGATTGGCCTTGTCGAAGAGGCGATGCCGCCAATCTCACACACGCAGAAGCTCGACTTCTATGCGGCGCAGATGCTCAAGTTTGCGGCCGTCGGGATCACCGGCATTCACGGCATGGACGGCGACCTGTCGACGCTCGACACGTTGCGCGAACTTGAGGCCTCTGGGCGACTACGTACGCGTCTGACGATGCCGTTCTGGATCAAGCCCGAGATGACCGAGGCCGAGTGGGAGACGTTTATCCCGCATCGTGATGCCCGTGGCCGCCGCTGGCGTGGTGGAGTCGCCAAGTTCTTCATCGATGGTGTCATCGACACCGGTACGGCGTGGCTCTGCGAGCCCGACTCGGAGGGTGAGGGGCTGCTGCCGTTCTGGCCCGACCCAGCCAAGTACCGCAAGGCCGTCAAGCGCTTTGCCGATGCGGGCTTCCAATGCTCGACGCACGCCTGTGGCGATCGCGGCGTGCGTGAGGCACTCGACGCGTACCGCGACGCTGGTGCCCAAGAAGGCATCCGTCATCGCATCGAACACATCGAGACGCTGCAGCTGTCGGATCTACCGCGCTTTGCCGCCGAGAACGTGGTTGCCTCGATGCAGACGCAGCACATGATGTGGCTCGATCCTGCCCGCACCTGCAACTGGACGACACGCATGGGCACGGGTCGCTGCGACCGCGCCTTCCCGACGCGCTCGCTGCGCGAGTCCGGTGCAATCGTGGCGCTCGGCTCCGACTGGCCCGTCGCCCGCTTCGATCCGCGCATCGGCATGGCCTCCGCGCAACTGCGCCGACCACCCGGCTACAAGCGCGACGCCTTCGACACGCAAAACATCGATGGTCTGGCCGCGCTCGAGGGCTACACGACGATGGCTGCACGCACGATCTCCGAGGAGCATCGGCTTGGACGAATCAAGATCGGCTACTGCGCCGACCTGACCGCGTTCGCCGAAGATCCAGTCACCTGCAATCCCGACGAGTTGATCACCAACCCCGTCCGGATGACGATGGTCGACGGCGAGATTGTCTACCGCGGCTAGCTCGGCCGGCTAGCGGGGTCCGAGCCAGCGCAGGGGCTGATGGGTGATCGCCGCGATCGTCTCGAAGTCTCGATCGCGATGGATGATGACCTGTTCGGCGGCGATTGCGGCGCCAGCGATCAGCAAGTCGACAACAGGGATCGATCGATGCTTGGATCCGGAGCGTTTGGCGAGTGCACGTTGGATATCGGCAGCAAGCCGGAAGGCTTCACGTTCGACTGGGGTATCTGGCAGAGCGGAAAGTCGAGCGTCGAGCGTGTCGAACTGGCGCAGGTTCGAGACGCCGCGTAGGAGTTCGAGACGCACCGGGTCGCAGGTTCCCGCTGTGCCGTGTTCGATCTCCGTTAGCAGGTCGCCTGTCGCCGCAGCAGAGGGATTGCGTTCGGCCCAGATCCAGCCGGAGCTGTCGATCAGAGCACTCATACGACCGGTCGCTCGTACGCTCCGCGCTGGTGTCGCATGTCCTGGAGCTCTTCCTCCGTGATACCGAACGGGGTCGAGAGCAGCCCTCGTCGCAGCTCGAGCTCCACCGCCATGGTGAGCGCGCGATTGACGGTCTCTGTGGGTCCGCTCGTGCTGAGCAGGCGTTCCGCTTCGGCGAGCAGTTGCTCGTCGATGTAGAGCGAGGTGTGTTTCTTGGCCATCGTTTCTATGCCTCAAAGTTAGCGTACGTGTCGCACTGAAAATAGCGTACGCATGTGTCACAATCACGCCTTTCGCGCGCGGACTGCACCGCCCCTTGTACAGCATTGATCAGGCCCGTAACGCGGCGGCCGACTCTGCGTCGGTACGGCCGAATGCTCACCGGCGGCGGCGAGCGCAGTCGCGGCGACGAGCCTCGATCGTTCCGCTGGTCGGAACAGCGCCCGAAATGTTGACCAGAGGGCCTCTCGGACGCTAGCGTGCACCTACCTACTTACGCGCGGGAGCCCCCGATGACCGAGCTACACCACACCATCATTCCGTACGAGTCGATCGATCCGCTGACGATTGGGTCGGCCGATGACGACACGCTGGTCTATCGCGATACCCTCGAGTTGTCGTTCCCGCTCAAGAACCTGATGGCAGATATTCGTCCCAACGAGCCGGAGCCCACTGCGAGTACGCTAGAGGCTGCGCGACACGCACTTCGCAACCCGCAGAGTGGGCCGACGTTCGCCGAGTTGATCAAGGGTGGCAAGTCCGTCGCTGTGGTGATCGACAATCAGTTCCGGCCGACGCCGCAGATGAAGATCTTGCCCGCCATCTTTGACGAGCTCGAGGCGGCTGGTGTCACGGATGCGGTCGTCGTCTGTGCCAACGGCAAGGTCTTCCCAATGTCGGAGTCGGACATTGATCAGAAGATCGGCCGCGAGAACCTCGCCCGCATGAAGCAAATGGGAATTCCGTTCTTTCAGAACGATCCACGCGAAGTGGATAATTACTCCTTCGTCGGCGTCTCATCGCGTGGCACACCGGTCTGGCTCCACAACGAAGTGATGAAGCGTGATGTCACGATCACGATCGGTCAGGCGCAGTCAAACCATTGGGGCGCGGGCGGTGGTGGCAAGTTGATCATGCCAGGCGTCGTGTCCGACGAGACGATCGAGTCCAACCATGGAGCCTTCGTCCCCTCACCGCAGACGCATTACGGTGCGCTCGGCGGGCCGATGCGGGCAGATATCGACGAGGTGGCGACGATGTGTGGCCTTGACTGCACACTCAATGCGATTCTCGACACCCGCGGGCGCGCGATCGAGCTGATCTTCGGGCGTCACCCCGAGGCCCATGTCGCAGCGATCACGCGATTCAACGAGATCTATGCCTACGATAGCCCGGTCGCCGAACACGGGCAGGCGGACATCGTGGTCTGCGGCGTCTTTGCGCCGACCGACCATCTTTTCTTCCACACCGGCTGGGGTTGCATGAGCGCTGACCCGATTCTGAAGGACGGCGGGGATCTCATTTATTGCTCGCCATCGCCCGGCGTACACACAGCGATTGGTGATTTTCCGGGTCTCGCTTTGATGGATCTAATGACGCCATATATGCCACCGACGACCGCAAGCTACGAGCGCGTGCTGCGCGATATCCATTCGCGCACGATCCAGATGTGGGCCGGCTGCATCTGGGTGCCAATCTACGAGGTGATGACGCGCAAGCACCTAACAATGGTGACGCTGGAAGAGAACCTCGCAATGGCGGCGGAGATCGGCATTGCCGCTAGCACCTCGCTCCAAGAGACGTTCGATCGTGCGCTCGAAAAGCATGGGCCGGATGCGAAGGTCGTGATCTTGCCCTTCGCCCGCTACCAGCTCGCGCGCCACATGATTCGGATGACGCCGAACGAGCCGCCGCCTGTGGAGATCCCGACGCACTAGGCCGACACGTGACCACCGAGTTCAGCATCACTGGCTCGACGTTACTGGTCGATATCTTCAAAAAATATCCCGGTACGGCGGCCGAACTTTCGCGACGGTTGTACTGGCCGTGCGCGCACTGCAGTGGTGCTCTCTCCGAGCCCTTGACGATGGCTGCGATCCGGCACCGCAACTCGCCGCGTGCAGTACTTGAGGCCTTCCGGTCACTCGCCGACAACGGACCAACGGAGGAGCAAATTGCGGCTGCCGGCGTTAAAGTGCCGCGCCGTCCTGGGTATCAGTCTCGATAGCCCCTCAGGTGGTCTGGCTAGGAACTATCCGGCGTCGGCCCCGAGTAGCACGCTCATTTCGCGGGCGGCAGAGGTGACGGCCTCCGCGAGCGTGGTGACACCAACCGCATCGAGGCGAAACAGAGGAACGCAGGTGCTGATGGCTGCGATGGCGATGCCGTTGACGTCCATAATTGGTGCAGCCACGCCACCGACCTCTGACTGGAAACCGCCGCGGTTGACCGCATAGCCTGCTGTACGGATTGTCGAGAGCTCGGCATCGAGGTCGAGCCAGCGTTGCTTCGCCGTTGGGGTAGGGGAAGATTCGCCACGGGCGGTAAGGTAGGCGACACTCTCCGGTGGCCCAAAGGCGAGCAGGGCTAGGCCGCCGGACACACAATGCGCGGGCGCTCGGCCACCAATTTCCCCAACGCTACGCACGGGCTTACGGGACGTGACCTGCTCGACGTAGACGACGTCGCCCTCATCGAAGACGGTCAACTGTGCCGTCTCGCCGGTGCGATCCCGCAGGGCCGCGAGGATCGGCAGTGCTGCGCTGCGCAGGTCGAGGCCGGCTTCGACACCTTGGGCGAGGTAGAGGCAGCGAGGCCCGAGCCGATACGTCGAATTGGTGTTCTGGACGACGTAGTCGCGCGCCTCGAGCGTCTTGACTAGCCGATGGGCGGTTGCCTTGCCAGCGCCAATCCGTGAGGCAAGTTCGGTGACGCCGAGATCGCCAGAGCGTGCGAGCTCCTCGAGTAATCGCAGTGAGCGGTCGACGGATGCCAGGCTCGTCGCGCTACGAGTGACTTCGTCGTTCATGCGACGAAACCCGCCGCGGAGGCGGCGTAGACGAAGCCAAAGCAGAGCGCGAGGCTGCCGCCGACGCCAGCAATCCAACGTTGATCAACGCGTCGCTCGCTACCGTCAAGGCTCCGGCAGAGCACCCACGAGCAGCAGGCCATCGAGAGCATGCAGAAGCCGGCGATGACCACGAGTGAGAGGCAGGCGAGCAGTGGGCTCTCGAGGCGCGTGAGAATGAGTGCGACGATGCTGGCGCTGCCAGCGGCCCCATGGAGCAGACCAATCGAGAAGGCGCTCCGCGTCGATCGGATGCCATGCGCGTGCGCGCCGGCACCGTGGACGTGGGGGTGAGAGTGTACGACGCCGTCACCATGGGCGTGCTCGTGCGCGTGGGCCCTCAGCTCTACGAGTCCCCACAGCACACGGATTGAGAGCACGATGATGAGTATGCCGACAGCCACCTCAAGCCCCTGCTGCAGCGCAGTGGGGAGTTGTCCAACGAACAGGATCAAGGGCACTCCGACGAGGATCATCGTCACCGCATGACCAGCGCCCCAGGCGAGGCCCAGTCGATGGGGTGGTCGCTGGCTGCCTCTCAGGCGCAGGGAGAGCAACGCTGTCAGGTGATCGGGATCCGTTGCGTGACGCAGTCCGAGCAGGACTGCGACAACGAGGACAAAAACCCAACCACCACCCACGGTCGAGAGGTGCTCGTCAATGGGATCGAACAGTCCCATCAGCGGTTCTCCACGCACTGCGCGATCGGGAGGCTGCTGACGAATTGGCGCGTCAAACTTCCCGACCGAAAGGGCGTGGCACTGATCTCCACGCTGGTGTAGCCGGCGACCGTGACGGCCGCGACGATCGCTGGCTCAAGCAGATCGCGACGGGCGAGGTCATTCTCGCTCAATTCGACGCGACCTAGCTCGTCGTAGTGACGAACCCGCAGTGGTCCGAGTCCGAGTCCGTGCAGAGCCTGCTCGGCACGATCAATCTGCGCCAATGTATCCGCGTGGACCGGCGTACCGTGGGGGATGCGCGAGGCTAGGCATGGGCTGGCGACCTTCTTGGCGTTCGGTACGCCCAGGTGTGCCGCGAGCAGCCGCACCTGGTCTTTGTCAACGGCAAACTCAACCAACGGATGCAGTACGCCGTGTTCCTCCGCTGCAATTAGGCCGGGGCGCCAGTCGCCAAGGTCATCCGCGTTCGCGCCCGACAGCACGGCTGCGTAGCCGCGCTGCTGGGCGATCGCAGCGAGGTTGTCGTAGAGCTCGGATTTGCAGTGATAGCAGCGGTCGGAACCGTTCGCGCGATAGCCGGCGCGCGCCAGCTCATTCGTCATAATCGCCTCGTGCCGGATGCCAACGGTGAGAGCCACGCTGGCGGCGCCATCGAGCTCGCCCGTGGCGAGCGCCGGAGAGACAGCAGTTACGGCGAGCGCTCGCTCGCCGAGGGCACGGACGGCCAAGGCGGCGACCACCGACGAATCGACACCACCTGACAGCGCAACTACAGCCCCATCGAGCCCGGCGACCCGTTCGACGATCCGGTCGCTGAGCCGTGTCAGTGCGTGGGGAGAGGGGGGCGTGCTCATTGTCCGGCACCGTGAGCCTGCGCGAGCGCTGCCGACCAGATCTCCTTGACGGGCACGCCGAGTGCCCGCGCCGCAACGACACAGTCGCGGTGCTCCGGTGCGACGTTGACGATGGCGTCATCGAGCAGCCCGCGCTTGACACGGATGTCGTGGCCGTGGACCTCCACCGAGATGAAGTCGCGGTCAAGTTCGATGCGGTGTCCGTCGGTGATGCGGACGCCGAGGGTACTCGTCGAACGCAGCAGCGCGGTTGCGACGGCCTCTCGATCGACGGGGCGCGCGATCGCGGTGATGGTCACGCCGTGGCGGCCGTGTTTCATGACTACGGGAGTGGTCCAGACATCGAGCGCGCCGGCGCTGCGCACATCGTCGAGCGCGTCGGGCACGAGTTCTGGGTTGAGATCATCGATTGTCGCCTCGACAATCGCGATTTCGTCGCGCGGGGAAGCAAGCGGCGAGCCGACGAGGACGCGCACGAGGTTTGGAACCTCGGCCGTGTCGCGTTGACCAGCCCCGTACCCGGTCGCTCCGAGTCGCAGCGCGGGAACGCCACCCCACGCGTCGACGACGGCGGCGACCAGGGCGGCCCCCGTTGGCGTCACGGTCTCGCCCTGAACGAGACTCGGAGCAATCGGGGAGCCTTGGAGAATCTCAAGCACTGCCGGTGCTGGCAGTGGGATCTGCCCGTGCGCGGCCGCCGTGACCCCACGGCCAAGCGGGAGTGGACCCGCTTCAATACGGTCGGCTCCGAGGGCCTCTAGCGCGGCACAGACGCCAACGATGTCGGCGATCGCGTCGATGGCTCCAACCTCGTGAAAATGTACATCCTCGGGGTCTTGGCCGTGAACACGACCTTCGGCGTGAGCGAGCAACTCGAAGGCGCGGTGTGCGCGGGCGGCAGCTCGCGGCGCGAGGTCGGCCGCGTCAAGCAATGCGCGGACATCACGCCAGGTGCGATGGACGTGGCCTTCATCGGGGCCGACAATGGTGACCGTGCGGGCACCAATCGCGTGTCGTTCGGTGTGGCCAACCGTGACCGTGAGCCCCGGTACCAGCGAGCCGACGGCGGCCTCGACCGACTCGAGTGGTGCACCAGCATCGAGCAGTGCGGCGAGCAACATGTCGCCAGCGGCTCCTCCGATGGCATCGATATAGACGATGCCCCGTGCTGTCGGCAGCACCGTTGCGTGGTGTTTGTGATTGTGGTCGTGGTCGTGTCCGTCGTGTCCGTCGTGTCCCATCAGACACTCTCCTCGCCAGCGGCTCGTCGGGCAATTCGGGCCGCGATCGTCCCGGCGCTGAAGCCATCGTCGATATTGACGACAGCGACGCCGGCCGCACATGAAGCGAGCATCGCGTGCAATGCGGCCACGCCACCGAAAGTAACGCCGTAGCCGGTACTCGTCGGCACGGCAATCACGGGAGCCGCGACATAACCACCGACGACGCTGGCGAGCGCGGCATCCATACCGGCACAGACGATGACGCAGTCCACATCCTCGAGTTCGGGAAGGACGGCGAGAAGGCGGTGTAGGCCTGCAACGCCAGCGTCCTCATAGGTGTCGACGTGGGTGCCAATGAGTTCTGCGCGAATGCGCGCCTCGTGAACAGCGTGTCCATCGCTCGTACCGGCCGAGACGATCGCCACGCGTCCAAGTGGTTCGGGGAGCGCACGTTCGAGCCAAATACAGCGGGCACGCCGATGGAATTGCGCATCGGGATACGCTGTCAGCACGGCCTCAAAACAGGCCTCATCAACGCGTGTCACGAGGACGCTCGACGATGTTCCCTCAGCGAGAGCGGCCATGATTGCGATGACCTCGTGCGGGGTTTTGCCTTCGGCGAGCACTGCCTCAGGTGCGCCCTGTCGCAGCTCGCGGTGGTTATCGACGCGAGCGAAGCCGAGGTTGCGAAAGGGCAGCTCGCGTAGCTCTCGCGTAGCCTCGTCAAGACCGAGCGAACCGTCGCGCACGCTCTCGAGCAGCATGGTGAGTGGATCGGTTGTTCGCTTTACGGGATCCATCGTGGCGGGAGTCTACGGTGGGTGGGCCAACAAACGCAAGATCTTGTTCCGCTCAGCGGATTCGTGTTTACTATGTCGGAACCGATGGAAGCAACCGAGACCAAGCCAAGTTGGGTCGGACGCGGCATTACTCGCGTTGAGGATGACCCGTTGCTGCGAGGTCGCGAGTGGTTTATCGACGACATTGATCCCCTGCCACATGCAGGGCATGCAGCCATTGTGCGCTCACCTTTCGCACACGCTCAGATTCGGTCGATTGATGTCTCTGCCGCGCTGGCTGTGGATGGCGTCATCGGCGTCGTTACCGGAGCTGAGATCGCTGCGATTACCCAGCCATTTCCATCGGTGCTCGACGTGCCGATCGACTATCGACCAGCGGCGTACGAGTGCGTGCGCTTTGCCGGCGAACCGGTCGCGGTCGTGGTGGCACGGGATCGCTACGTTGCAGAGGACGCTGCGGCGCTCGTGGTCGTCGACTACGACCCGCAGCCGGTCGTCGCCGATCCGGCAAGCGCGGCCGAGCCAACGGCAATCCGCTTACACGCCGCGACGACCTCCAACGTTGTCTCGGACCGCACGTTTCGCTATGGCGACCCCGAGCAGGCATTTGCCACCGCGGTGCTTGTTGTGCGCCGTCGGTTTCGACACCCGCGCAACAGCGCGACGCCCGTCGAGACCTACGGCGTGATCGCTAACTGGGACGAGTCGCGGGGTGGCGTTGATGCGTGGGCGAATTTTCAAGGACCATTCACGCTGCACGGTGTCGCGGCTGCTGCACTTGGTATTCCCGCGTCGAAGCTGCGCCTCTGCACGCCGCCGGCAAGCGGTGGGTCCTACGGCATCAAGTCCGCAGTCTTTGTCTACGTCGTGCTGATGGCGGCGGTCAGTCGGGTGCTTGGCATTCCGGTGCGCTGGACGGAGGACCGCGGCGAACACTTGCTCGCTTCATCGTCTGCGACTGAGCGCCTGACCGAGATCGCGGCTGGTTTCGATGCCGATGGCAAACTCGTTGCACTCGACTTGGACCTACTCGATGACGTCGGCGCCTACGTACGCGCACCCGAACCAGCGACGCTGTACCGCATGCACGGCTGCCTGACAGGTGCCTACGACGTACAAAATCTTGCCGTACGCTCGCGTGTCGTGGTGACCAATCGGGCTCCAACCGGGCTCAATCGTGGCTTCGGTGGACCCCAGCTGTACTACCCACTCGAGCGTACGATGATGATCGCGGCTGGCGAGTTAGGCCTCGACCACGCCGAGTTGATCCGCCGTAACCTGGTTCGCTCGGAGCAGATGCCATACCGCGCGGCGGCTGGAGCCATTTACGACTCTGGGGACTACCTGCGGTGTTTCGACGAGGCCCTCGAGCTTGCCGACTACGACGAGCTACTGGCCTTTCGGGATGCGAAGCGGGCGCAGGGGAGGTTGGTCGGGATCGGCCTAGCGGTCGTCGTCGAGCCAAGTGTCTCGAACATGGGCTACATCAGCCTTGCTCAGCCCGCAGAGGTGCGTGCGAGAGGCCTCCCCAAGACGGGCAATAGCGAAGGCGTCTCGATCGCGATGGGGCCGCACGGGGGGGTCACCGTACGGTTTACATCAACACCCCAAGGGCAGGGCCATCGGACCGTTGCAGCGCAGATTGTCGCTGACGCTCTCGGAGTGTCGCTCGAGGATGTTGACGTTCGCACCGAGGCCGATACCTCGGCGAACCCCTGGACCGTCTCGAGTGGCAACTACTCTTCGCGGTTCTCGGCGGTCGTCGCAAGCGCGATTCACCACGCGGCGACACTTCTCGCCGACCGCCTGAAGACGCTCGCCGCGCATGAGCTTGGGTGCCCACCTGAGGCAGTCGTGTTGAGCGATGGGAAGGCTCGATCCTCCGACGATGGAGAGCGTTCGATCAGCATCAGGCGTTTGGCGGGCGGCGCGCACTGGAACCCGGCCGGCACCGGCGCTGTCGGCGATGTCGGTGGACTCGCTCTGACAGCGACCTACACGATCCCGCTACCCGAGCCAGATGCAGATGATCGCTGCAACACCTCGGCGGTTTATGGCTTCATTGCCGATGTCGCCATCGTCGAGGTTGATGCCGAGACCGGACAGGTGCAGGTTCTCCGCTACGCGACCGTGCACGACGCTGGCCGGATTCTTAACCCGCTGATTGCCGACGGGCAGATGATGGGCGGACTCGCTCACGGTCTCGGGGCTGCGCTCCTCGAAGAGCACCGCTACGACGAGGACGGCAATCTGATGACGGCCTCGTTCCTCGATTACCTACCACCGACCGCGACCGAGTTGCCCCCGGTACGCCACCGCGCGATCGAGACGCCGTCGCCGACTACGCCGCTCGGTGCCAAAGGGCTTGGTGAGGGCAATACGATGAGCGCACCGGCCTGTCTCGCAAATGCTGTTGCCGACGCGATTGGCATAGACGCGGTCCCGATTCCACTCACGCCCGCGCGCGTTTGGGCACTGTTGCAGGGAGAGGCGGAATGAAGCCCGCGCCACTCGTCTACCAGCGACCGTCAACGATTGACGAGGCCTGTCGGCTGCTCGCTACGGGCGGGTACGTGAAGGTCGTGGCAGGGGGCCAGTCACTGATGCCTCTGCTCAACTTTCGACTCGCCACTCCCGATGTGCTGGTGGATCTTCGTGACGTTGCCGGGCTCGTCGGTATCGAGGTGACGGACACGGCCGTGACTGTCGGAGCCATGACCACGCAACGTGCGCTTGAGCGCGATCGCGCGGCGCTCGAAGCGTGTCCACTGTTGGATCTTGCACTGCCACACGTCGGCCACACGACGACACGTAACCGCGGCACGGTCGGTGGCACGATCGCCCACGCCGATCCGGCAGCCGAATTGCCGTGCGTGCTGGTGTGTCTTGACGGCGAGGCGGTCGTTGTCGGTCTCGACGGCACCCGTCACGTATCAGCAGCCGAACTGTTCGTTTCGTACCTCACCTCGTCACTCGGTGACGACGAGATTCTGACCGCAGTGCGCTTCCCAGTGCTCGGTGCTGGTTGGCACTTTGGCTTTGGCGAAGTTGCCCAACGCCACGGCGACTACGCCATGGCGATCGTCGCGCTCGCGGTGCACATAGAGGACGGCGACGTCATCGAAGCACGGGTTGCGGCTGGGGCAGTGTCCGATCGTCCTATTCGCCTAACCATGGTTGAGGCCGCGATCGTGGCCGGTGTGCCACCGAACGAACTACGCGCGCTCGCCGCTGAGTCGGTGGATCCGCCTGATTCGCCGCACGCACCATCGGCCTACCGACGATCGCTTATCGGCACGCTCGTCGTTCGAGCGCTCGCGGAGGCACTGGCATGAATGTCGAGTTCGCGGTCAATGGTCGCACGTACCGACGCGACATCGAAGATCGCCGCCTGCTTTCCGACGTCCTTCGTCACGACCTTGGCTTGCGTGGCACCCACGTTGGTTGTGAACACGGCGTCTGTGGTGCTTGCACCGTCCTCGTCGATGGAGTCGCCTCACGTTCCTGTCTGCTGCTCGCCGTTCAGGTCGCTGGCTGTGAGATCCTTACCGTTGAGGGATTAGCAGACCCGGCGGGCACGCTCAGCCCCTTGCAGGTCGCCTTCTCGACGCACCACGGGTTGCAGTGTGGATTCTGTACGCCGGGCATTCTTGCCACCGCCACCGAGGCACTGGAGCGTGGTGAACTGACGAGTCGGGCGGCGATCACAGACCTGCTGTCTGGGCACCTCTGCCGCTGCACGGGGTACGTCGGGATCATCGAAGCGATTGCCGACGCGGCCGGTTTGCCGCCCGAGTCGGAGCGGGCGCTGTGAATTTTGCCGAACATCTGATCGGCTGTGCGGAGCGGCACCCTGCGGCGGTCGCTCTCACCGACGGCGACCGCAGACTCACCTACGCGGAACTGTTCGAACGGGCGAAATGCGTTGCCAGCGGCATGGCAGCGCTCGGTGTTGGCCAAGGGGACCGTGTTGCCGTCGCGCTTCGTAATCGCGAGGAGACTGTCGTCCTCTGGTGGGCAACGCAGTGGCTTGGCGGCGTCTTTGTCCCCCTCAACTGGCGATTGCGTCCCGTCGAACTTCACTACTGCGTCCAGGATGCAGAGTCTGCGTTGCTCGTGATAGAACCTGACTCGATTGATGTCGCAGAGCTCGTCGAGGGGATCCCGATTGTTGCTGTCGCAGGTGCCGAAAAAGGTACGCCGTTCGCCGATCTCGAGGCTGCCGCTCCGCTCGCTGAGGCAACCGATGTTGATCAGTGCGCACCGTCTCTGATGCTCTACACGTCAGGGACGACGGGCAATCCGAAGGGCGTGCCGCGCTCCCATGCGGCCGAGCGAGCCGCGTCGATCGCCCACGTTGCACAGTGTGGGTACGGACCTAGCGAACGCACGCTCGGGGTGATGCCGCTGTACCACACGATGGGGCAGCGCTCGATGCTCGCGATGACGCTGGTCGGTGGCAGCCTCCACCTGATGGAAGAGTGGGACGCCAGCCGCGCCCTCGACCTCGTGCTGCACGACGAACTGACGTGCCTCTACCTCGCACCAACGCTCTTTCATGACATGGCGTTGGCGCACGAGGCGGCTCCGCGTGACGTGTCATCGGTTCGACGCATCGCCTACGCGGGAGCGCCGATGACGGGTGTTTTGACCCAACGCTGCGTCGCATTGTTCGACCCCGACGTGTTTGTCAATCACTATGGATCGACAGAGATCTACACGTTCACCGTCCACAGCGACCAGCGCGCAAAACCAGGTTGCGCAGGTCGCCCGGGGGTCAACGAGCGGATTCGTCTCGTTCGACCCGACCTTGAGGCCAGCCCAACTGACGTTGTCGCGCCGGGAGAGGTCGGTCAAGTCGTCTGTTCGCTGGCATCCGACGAGGCCTTCACTGGCTACTGGAAGCGCCCCGATGCCGATGCCAAGCAGATCCGTGACGGCTGGTACTTTCCTGGTGACCTCGCGCACGAAGATGCAGATGGCGACCTCTGGATTGATGGTCGCATCGACGACATGATCATTTCTGGCGGTGAGAACGTCCACCCGCTTGAGATCGAGGAGCTGCTCGTTCGTCACCCCGCGGTACTGGAGGCAGCCGTAATCGGCACTCCCGATGAACGACTCGGCCACCTCGTCACCGCATATATCGTCGCATCCGCTGCTGTTAGCGACGATCAATTAGATGCCTATTGTTTAGCCGCCACCGAGCTTGCGCGCTTCAAGCGGCCGCGCCGTTATATCTTTGTGGATCAGCTACCCAAGAGCGCTTCGGGCAAGCTTCTCCGACGACTCCTGAAGGAGGAGCAATGACTGAATGCGAAGGCTTCCGCGTCGAACTCGACGAAGCGCGTCGCGTCGCGACCCTGACGCTCGATGTTCCAGGCAAGATGAATCGCGTCGCGGTGACGGCGCGTGCCCAAATCGCCCGGGCCTTCGAAGAGCTCGGCAACGACGACCGCGTTCGCTGCATCGTGGTGCGCGGAGCGGGCGATGAGGCCTTCACCGCCGGGGGTGATATCGCCGGGTTTATGCAGGTCGATCCCGAGTGGATCAGCCACCTTCATGACAACGTTGCTGCGCCCGAGCGATGTCCTAAGCCGGTGATTGCTCAGTTGCATGGATATTGCCTTGGTGTCGGTCTCGAGCTTGCGCTGGCCTGTGATTTTCGCATTGCGGCTGACGATACGCAGATTGGCTTGCCCGAAATCTCGCTTGGCATGATCCCTGGGTCCGGCGGCTCTCAACGGATCGTGCAGATGGTTGGCCTGGGGCGTGCGAAAGACATGGTCATGCGCGGCCGGCGTTTGAAGGCCGATGAGGCGCATCGTTGGGGCCTACTGACCGAGGTGCACCCACGGGCCGAGCTGGACGCGGCTGTGGCAGCGTTGGCAGACGACATGGCGGCCCGTCCCACTGTCGCGCTCCGCACCCTCAAGCGCGTTCTCAATCAGGCTCCAAATACGTCGCTCAGTATTGGGATGGAACTCGAAGGTCTCGCCTATGGCCTGCTTCGTAGCACAGAGGACTTCGCTGAAGGCGTGGCGGCCTTCACCGAGAAGCGCAAGCCGGAGTGGCGAGACCGCTAGCGCTTGGTGATCCCGAGCCGCTCGCGCGCGACGTCGGGACCGGCAACCGTGCCACCCAGGCTCTCGATGATCGTGACTGCGCGCTCAACCAACTGCGCGTTCGAGGCGAACTCACCCTTGCTGATGTAGAGGTTGTCCTCGAGGCCGACGCGGACGTTGCCGCCGAG
>CAXNNM010000002.1:0-22366 GCA_964203735.1 Gaiellales bacterium
AAGCAGATGGCAGGTGGCAAGAAGCCAAAAATGCCGATGCTGCCGCCTAATATGCAAGGAAAGTTGTAGGATCTCGCCGTGGTCAAAATTCGTCTCTCCCGCTTTGGGTCCAAGAAGAACCCCATCTACCGCGTTGTCGTCACCGACGATGCCTCGCCGCGCGATGGCCGCGCGATCGAGTCGATTGGGCGTTACAACCCTCAGCTCGAGCCATCGTTGATCGAAATCGACGAGGCTCGCGCCAAGCATTGGCTCAGCAAGGGCGCTCAGCCTTCGCAGCCCGTCTATCGCCTGCTGCAAAAGCAAGGCATCATTTAGCCGATGGGGGTCGAGCCCCCGAAGGACGTTCGGGAGCTGTGCGAGTACCTCGTACTCGGCCTGGTCGACGAGCCCGATGCCGTCAAGGTGACGGTCGAGATGACGGATGAGGCGATCGTACTGCGCATTGTCGTGGCGCCGGAGGATCGCGGCAAGGTGATTGGTCGTGGTGGTCGTGTCGTGCGAGCGATTCGTTCGGTCGTGCGCGCGGGTGCCGTCAAGAGCGGCCGTCGTGTACTCGTCGAGGTAGACGAGTCGCCTGCTGCTCAACCCGCATGAGCGACGCCTTTCCGTGGCGCCCCGAGCGCGTGCGTGTCGGCACGGTCGGCAAGCCGCATGGCCTAGATGGCTCGTTTCGCGTGGCCGACCCGTGTGGGTGGTGGGATTTTCCGCAGGACAGCGTGGTGCTCGTTAACGGCTCCGAACGCACGGTCTCGCGGAGTCGTGGCGACGAGCTCGCCCCACTGATCAACCTTGCGGGCGCTGCCGACCGCTCGGCGTGCGAGGCACTGCGTGGCGCACCGCTCGAATTGCCACGTGCGTCCTTGCCCGAGCCAGACAACGATGCCTACTTCCGCTTCGATCTAATCGGCTGCACGATCGAGTACGCCGACGGCACAGCGCTGGGCGAGATCACGGCGGTCGAGGATGGCGTCGCCCACGACACGCTCCTGATCGGCGAGGCGCGCGTGCCGTTTGTCGCGGCTGTCGTGCCGACTGTCGATATCGCGGCACGTCGCTTAGTGCTGGTTGAGGGTTTCGAGATCGAGCCCGTCGAGTAGAGCCATATCCTTGGCCTAACGGTCATCATGTGCGCATGCTCTCCCTCGACATCCTGACGCTCTTCCCCGCCTGGTTCGGCTGGTTGGGTGACGAGCGGCATATCAAGAACGCGCTGGACGGCGAACTTGCGCTCGGCATCCACGACATGCGCACCTACAGCGACCTGCCGCACCACGCTGTCGACGACACGCCGTATGGCGGTGGGGCAGGCATGGTCGTGCGCGTTGACACGACGGTCGCGGCCGTCGAGGGCGTCTATGGGCAGCCGCTCGATGACGTTCGCAACGCGCGCCGCATCATCGCGCTTGACGCACGTGGGCGTCGGTTTGACGACGCGTACTCGCGCGAACTCGCGGGGGCGGGCGCGATCACGCTCCTCTGTGGGCGCTACGAGGGCTTCGATCAGCGTGTGCTCGACCACGTTGCCACGGAGACGCTCTCGCTCGGTCCGTACGTCCTCGCGGGCGGTGAGGTGGCGGCGATGGTGGTGGTGGATGCCGTCACGCGACACCTGCCGGGTGCGTTGGGCCACGACGAGTCGGCGGAAGAGGAGTCGTTCGCGCCCGCGCTTGATGGCCTACCTGAGTATCCGCACTACACCCGGCCGCTCGAATTTCGTGGCTGGGAGGTGCCGGAGGTCCTCCGCTCGGGCGATCATGGTCGGATCGCGGCCTGGCGTCGCGAGCAATCCGAGCGTGGATCAGCTTCCTAATGGGGTCAGATCAGCTTCCTATTGGGGTCAGACCCTTTTAGGAAGTTAGGGGCGTCTGGAGTGCTTGGTTCGTTGATCCGACTTCCTAAAAGGGTCTGACCCCTGGGGTACCTGCGGGGTCGGATCCGGTTTTGGGTTAGGATCCCGCCCGTATGAACATTGTCGAAGAGATCGAAGCAGCACAGCGCCGGGATGTCCCTCAGTTCAAAGCGGGGGACTCCGTCAAGGTCCATTTCCGCGTGATCGAGGGCAACCGCCAGCGCGTTCAGGTCTTTGAGGGTGTCTGCATCAAGCGCCATGGCCACGGCACGCGCGAGACCTTCACGGTCCGCAAGCAGTCGTTCGGCGTCGGCGTCGAGCGTACGTTCCCACTGCATTCCCCCAAGATCGACAAGATCGATGTGGGCGCAATCGGCATGGTTCGCCGCGCCAAGCTGTACTACCTGCGCGACAAGGTAGGCAAGCAGGCCCGCATCCGCGAGAAGCTTCAGTAGGCACGTGCCACGACCGCGTACGCGCGTCGTAGTATGAGGTTCACGTGGCATCGCTGAATGACTTCCGCAAGCACCCGGTCGTCGACCTGGTGCTCACCGTCGCAGTAGCGATTGGTATCGCCTATCTCGTCCAGGCCTTCATCGTCAAGCCGTACCGCGTCCCGTCGGGTTCGATGGAGCCGACGATCGCGATTGGCGAGCGCATCATCGCCTCGCGCTTCACGTTCCGCTTCTCTGATCCAACGCGTAACCAGATCATCGTCTTCCACCCGAATGGCGTGGGTGCGGATGTCTATGACACGGACACGGCCTCGGATGAGACGTTCGTCAAGCGGCTGATTGGCATGCCGGGCGAGACGATTGGCGCCATCGGCGGCCAGGTCTATATCTGCTCCGGCAAGGGACCCACGGAGGGTCAGGCCGTCAAGAGCACGCCGGGCTGCTCGTTCCCGGATCAGCCGTTTGTGTCGAGTCCGCAGGACGACTTTGGTCCGACCACGATTCCGGCGGATCGCTACTTCATGATGGGCGATAACCGTGCTGACTCCGATGACTCCCGCAACTGGGGCCCGATTACGCGTGACCAGATGATTGGTCTCGCGTTTATGTCGTACTGGCCGCCCAGCCGCATTTCGATCTGGTAGCCGATGGCAGCGAGCGAGCCCCGACAGCGGCGCCGCAACCGGCTGAAGCGTGCGCCGCGCCTGCTCTGGCTTGCCGGCTGGGCGCGTTGGCCACGTCCTTTGATGGGACTGCTGCTCGTCGTTTTGTTTCTGCTCGCAGCGGTCGTCTGGCCACCATTCGTCTGGGCTGCCGCGTTCGTCTGGGGACTCTGGGCCGCTGTGGTGGTGCTGGACGCAGGCTTGCGACGCTCGCAGGGTGTGATCGCGGCGATCATCGCAATCATCTTTGGCCCGCTCGGTGTCTGTCTCGTGATGTGGAGTCGTCGGCGTGCAATTCGTAAGGTGCCTGACGATGGGCTGTCTTGGCCGATGGGGTATGCGGTCGTCGCGTTGCTCGCGGGGTTTGTCTTGAGCGCCTTGATGATGGGCATTGTCTTGCGGGCCGCACCGCATGGTGTTGATGTGCCACGCGCGGCGATGGGGGATCGCATTATGGCCGGCGATCGCGTGCTGGTCGTCCCGAAGCGGCTTGCTCCCGTCGGGCGAGGCGATGTTGTGGCGGTTGATCGTTTTGAAGGCGTCGATGCGGCGCTCAGCTCGTCGGGTGGGATCGCTGGCGTCGGTCGAATCATTGGCTCTGCGGGCGAGGTGATCGGGGCAATCGATGGGGCCCTGTACATCTGCAAGAAGCTGCCAGATGCGGCAGTCGGACTGCAGCCAGAGGATGAATGTACGACCCCGTCCGAGCTGATGTATCTGCGCACACCAACGCCAGACTTCGGGCCGATTCTGATTCCACCAGACACGGTCTGGGTGATGTCGGACGACCGCGCGGGCACGCTGATCGATTCGCGCGTGTACGGCGCGGTGCCCGAGCAGGCGCTGATGGGTCGCGTGGTGGCGGTGCTGACACCGTTGTCGCGCATCGGCATCCTCTAGCGCGTAACGCGAGCCAAGCTGCGCGTTTTGGGCGCCGACAGAGCGGCTAGTCTCGGGGCATGGCTTCTCCCGCACGCAATCGGAATCCCGGGTTGGCACTCCTCGCGCACGATCGTGCGTTGGGGCAGCGCTTCGTGGCAGGAGCCGACGAGGCTGGGCGTGGTGCCTTGGCGGGGCCGCTCGTGGCCGCTGCGGTGCTGCTGGAACCGGGCGCTCTTGATGCGGAGGAGCAGGCCCTGCTGATGCGCCTGAACGATTCGAAGAAGCTCTCCGCCAGCGTGCGTGACGAACTCGTGTTGGTGATTGGCGCTGTTGCGCTGACCATTGCCGTCGTCGCAGTTTCCAGCACGGAGATCGACGATCATGGTATCCAAGCCGCTAACCTGGGTGGGCTGAGTCGTGCGCTCGACCTGTTGGCCGCGCCCGAGGGAGCCGCGTTGCTGGTCGACGGCTTCGCGCTGCCAATGCAGGCACGCGCCCATCAGCAACTCGTCAAGGGCGACGCGACGAGCGCGGCGATTGCGGCTGCCTCGATTGTGGCCAAGACGACGCGCGATCGTGTGATGGAGGGTCTCGACGTGGAGTCGCCAGGCTACGGCTTTGCGGCCCACGCGGGATATGGCACAGCGGTGCATCGAGAGGCAATCACGCGACTGGGGCCCTGTCATGCACATCGCTTCTCGTTTGCGCCAATCACTATCGCTGCGTAGATCTCCTGCTCAGGCGGGACGCGATGGTGAGCGTGTCGCTGCACTGCTTTATCTCTGTTGCGGGTATCGGGTGCTCGGCCGCAACGTGAGGGTCGGCGGTACGCAGGTCGATCTGGTCTGTCGGCGGGGGAATCAGTTGGTGCTGGTGGAGGTCAAGCGGCGGCGAACGTCGGCACGCGGCGGTGCCCGTCAGGCGCTTGGCTATGACCAGGCACGACGACTCCTGCGGGCGGGCATGCAGCTCCGCGGTCGCTACTCGTGGGTCGCGGGAATGCGTGTCGATCTCGTCGCAATTGACGGGTGGCGCGTGCAGATCGTGCGTAGTGCGATCGACGGGGACACGCACCTGTCTGAGTCCGAGCGAGTGATGCTCTAACTAGAGGCTCGCGAGCCCGTCTCGGCCTGACAGGCTCGAGCCATGCTCACTCACGCACGCGCCTACGCCGTTGTTGGACTCGATGCGATTCCGATCGAGGTCGAAACCTACGTCTCCGAACGGGATGGTGCTGGTGCCTTCACGATCGTGGGGCTGCCTGACAAGGCCTTGCAAGAGGCGCGGGCGCGGATCCGGTCGGCGGCGGCAGCGGCGGGCCTCCTGATTCATAAGGCGGTGATTCTCGCCAACCTGGCACCAGCGGAGGTGCGCAAGGAGGGAGCCGGCTTTGATCTGCCAATTGCGCTGGCGGTAATGGCGGGGTTTGGGTGGGTCAATCAAGACACGCTTGGCGAGGTTGCTGCGGTGGGCGAATTGGCTTTCGACGGGCGCCTGCGACCGGTGCCAGGCATCCTTTCGATCGCCGAGGCGGCGGTTCGCGATGGTCGCTCAACGCTGCTGTGTCCCGAGCAGTGTGCCCACGAGGCGTCGCTCGTACCGGGTTGTCGTCCGATCGGCTGCGCCACGTTGCGTGAAGCCGTGCGAATTCTCAATGGAGAGAATGTGCCACGTCCGATAGTGGCGCACCAGCCGCGTCCAAGTGAGGTCGTGCCCGATTTGATCGACGTGCGGGGTCAACCGTCGGCACGACGTGCACTCGAGATCTGCGCGGCTGGCGACCACAACCTGTTGATGGTCGGTCCGCCAGGTGTCGGCAAGACGATGCTTGCGAAGCGACTTGCGGGGATCTTGCCGCCACTCGACGACGAGCAGGCGTTGCTGACTACGCGCATTCATTCGGCGGCCGGTGTGCTGCCAGATGGCTCGGGGTTGCTGCGCACACCGCCGTTTCGCGCACCGCATCATTCGGCGACGATGGCAGCACTGGTTGGCGGCGGAGCGAAGATCCGCCCGGGCGAAGTGACTCTTGCAACGGGTGGAGTGCTGTTTCTTGACGAGTTGCCGGAGTTTCGACGCGATGCCCTCGAGGCCCTTCGGGTGCCACTTGAAGATGGCTCCGTCAGAATCTCGCGCGCGTCGGGCTCGCTGCTGCTGCCAGCACGCTTCGCCTTGATCGCGGCAATGAATCCCTGTCCGTGCGGGAGTCCAGAGCCCGCAGCGTGTACGTGTTCACGCGAGCGCGTGCAGGCGTATCAGCGGAAGGCCAGCGGACCACTGCTGGACCGCATCGATGTTGGGGTGCATCTGGCCCGTCCGGCACCAGAGGTGCTTCGCAGCGACCAGCCCGAGACGACGCTGCAGGTACGCGAGCGCGTGCTGGCAGCCCGCGCCTTGCAAGCGACGCGCGGGTGTGTCAACGGGCGCATTCCTGTCGGGCGACTCGACGAGTTGGCAGGGCCGGACGAGCACGGCCAGCAGCTGCTCGATCAGGCGGCAACCCGACTCTTGCTGTCGCCGCGTGGGGTGCATCGCATCCAGCGAGTCGCCCGCACGATTGCCGATTTGGCCGGCGAGGTCGAGGTCGGTGTCGACAGCGTCGCCGAGGCGATCTCGTTACGACTGGGCGCACTGTCATGACGGTGATCAGCTTTGGCTCGGGCGACTATCCGGAACGCCTGTGTGACCTTGCCAATCCACCTGACCGCCTGTTCGTGCGTTCGCCCGTCGGAGCGGATCAGTTGGCGATCCTGCTCGCGCCACCGCTCGTGGCGATTGTGGGGTCGAGAAACGCGAGTGTCGCGGGCATAGCGTTTGCACGCCGTCTGGCGGGCGAGTTGGCTGCGAGTGGAGTGGGGGTGGTCTCTGGGCTGGCGCGGGGCATCGACGCGGGGGCCCACGAGGGAGCCTTAGAGCGGGGTGGACGCACCGTGGCGGTGCTGGGCTGTGGCATCGACCGCGACTATCCGTCTGCCACGATCCCGCTCGCGCGCCGCATCACGACGGAGGGTGCTGTGCTTTCCGAGTACTCGCCTGGGACACCACCGGCACCCTTTCGATTTCCCGAACGCAATCGCATTGTTGCGGCACTTGCTGACGCCACGATCGTGATCGAGGCGGCCGCACGGAGTGGGGCGTTGATCACCGCGCGGCTGGCGCTCGACCTCGGTCGCGATGTCTTGGCCGTACCAGGAGCGCCGTGGACGAACGGTTCGGGCGGTACCAACGCGTTGCTCAAGGATGGCGCTTTGGCCTTGACTGAGACCGCCGATGCTCTGATCGCGCTCGGTATTGACCCTGGAGCGGCGCGTCAGGACGATCCGCCGATCACAGGCCCTGCTTCGAAGGTGCTCGCTGCACTGCGTCGAGAACCGGTCTCGGCGGATGTGCTGGCGGCGCGTTGTGGGTTGACGCCAGCGGGTGCTGCGGCGCTGATCGTACAACTCGAATTGGCGGGAATCATTGTGCGCGAGTCCGATGGACGGCTCGTCCCGACGCGGTAGTTGCGCGAAAGGCTGCACGAGTCGTCAAAATCGACAACACTGCAGTCAGCAGAACCCACGTCGCCCATCCCTCCTGAGGAGAACCCATGGCCTTTGAACTTCCCGCTCTCGATTACTCGTTCGACGCACTCGAGCCCCACATCGATGCCCTTACGATGGAGATCCATCACGATCGCCATCACAAGGCCTACATCGACAACGCCAACGCAGCGCTTGCTGGCACCGATTGGGAGAACACCCCCGTCGAGGAGCTCTTGACGCAGCTGTCGTCGTTGCCTGCCGACAAGCAGGGCCCGGTCCGTAACAACGCTGGTGGCCATGCCAACCACACCCTCTTCTGGGAGATCCTCGGTGCGAATGGTGGCGCGCCGTCCGGTGCCCTCGCAGCAGCGATTGATGCTGACTGTGGTGGCCTCGATGCACTCAAGGCTGCGATGACCGACGCCGGCATCAAGCGCTTCGGTTCGGGCTGGTCGTGGCTCGTCGTCGACGGTGGCAAGCTGGCCGTGATGTCGACCGCCAATCAGGATTCGCCGATCTCCGAAGGCAAGACGCCGATCCTCGGCATCGACGTCTGGGAGCACGCGTACTACCTCAACTACCAGAACAAGCGCCCGGGCTACCTCGAGGCAATCTGGAATGTCATCAACTGGGACGCAGTCGGCGCAAAGTACGACGCCGCGGTCTAAGTCAGAGAACGACAAAAGGGCCCTGGTTGCCTCTCCGCAAGGGGAGGCAACCAGGGCCCTTCGTCGTTCTAGACCGCTACGAGTGGTAGAGGTAGAACTTGAGGTTCAGGTTCGGGTTCGTTGCCTGCTCGTCAAAGGCCATCTTGACGGTGTAGGACTTGCCGTTCGTCGCGAGCTGCGTCGACCGAATCACGCCCGATCCGAAGTTGCCCCCCGACAGAGTTGCGTACGCCATCGTGATCGAGGACGTGACCTGTCCAACTTTAGTCGGCGTAATGGTGATGGTCTGGTACGCCGTGAAGCCAGGGGCAGTCGCCTTCTTGACGGTGACGATGGCACCCATGCCACCCGCCATGCCGTTGTTAACGGTCTTTGTGAAGGCGTTGCCTTCGAGTTGGGAACCCTTGATTGTGACGTTGAAGACCTGCGCGGTCGCGGTCTTGTTGAGGTCGCCATAATCGGTCGGGTTCGAAGCTGGCATCGTGCTGGCGGCCGAGGCCGAACTAACGCCAATTGCGGCGAAAGCACCAACTGCGGCAATGATGGCCACGGTGCGACGGGGAAACGAAATCTTCATGGAGCCTCCTAGTAGAGCTGATCAGGTGATCACGATCACAGGCAACACACACACGGCCCAGTGAGGCCGAACAATCCTGCTCTCGGATCGTATACCCCGCGAGGGCGCCAAAACCTTTGTTCCCACCATTTCGAGCGGCACGCTGGATGAACGGTAGGTCGTCACACAGACGTGCCTAGGTGGCTGGTTAGATGAGCTTGGCAGCTTGAGGCTGAACGCCTCGAGCTCGAGAGAGAACAACTACGGCGTCGGGATCCCCGCGATCAAGGCAGCGGCCGCGTCGATTACAGTCGCCTGATGGGGCTGTAGATCTTGATAGCCCATGAGGTCACCTGTCTCGTAGAACATCGATCCGCGCGCCTCCGTCTCGATGCCGCTGAGTTCCTCCATTACCGCGAGGCCGCAGAACGGCACCAGCACCTCGGAGTAGCCGCCTTCGTGGGTGAGAGCGAGGCGACCGTCGCAGATCGATCCGGCTGCGTCGAGCATTTGCCGCGTCAGGCGGCCGTAGCCCCGCGGTGACACCATCTGCCGGCCGAGTGGGTCCATGGCGGAGGCGTCGAAGCCGGATGCGATAATGATGAACTCGGGCTGGAAACGCTCGAGTGCTGGCACCACGACGCGCCGGAAGGCGTCCTCGTAGGCTCCGTTGCCCGATCCCGGTGGCAGGGGTACGTTGAGGCTCGTGCCGACGCCGTCGCCTGTACCGGTCTCCGTCAGCAGACCTGAGTCGACCGGGAAGTTGTTGTCCTGGTGCAGCGAGATTGTGAGGACGCGTGGATCGTCGTAGAAGGCGGCTTGCGTTCCGTTGCCGTGGTGCACGTCCCAGTCGACGATCGCGACGCGACTGAGCCCGCGCGCTGCCAGCAGGTGGTGCGCTGCGATCGCCGCGTTGCCGAAGATGCAGAAGCCCATCCCAGAGTCGGCCAGAGCATGGTGGCCTGGTGGGCGCGTCAGCGCGTAGCCGTTGGCGACCGTGCCGTCCATGATGGCATCGCAGATTGTGATCGTGCCGCCCGCGGCGAGCAGGGCAACCTCGTAGGAGCCCTTGCCGAAAGGCACGCCCTCGCCGACGTTCATGTCGGCGTCGCCGCCGTGCATTGCCGACATCGCGGCGATGCGCTCGACGTAATCAGGGGTGTGGAAGCGGCACACCTCCTCGACCGTGGCAGGGCGGGGCGTCAGGACGACCAGTTGGTCGAGTAGACCCGTGACGTCGAGCAGGTTGCGGAAGCGGCGTTTGCCGTCCGCGTTTTCGCTGTGGCGTACGTCGGGTTCGTTCCAGGCGGACGCGTCCGCATGGTACGGCCCTGCGCCGCGACCGGTGTTGTGCCACGCATAACGCTCATGCCAGAGGAATCCAGTTTTCATTGCGCCATCATCTCACGTTGTCGCGCCGTTTGC
Source organism: Gaiellales bacterium (assembly GCA_964203735.1). Classification (GTDB taxonomy): domain Bacteria; phylum Actinomycetota; class Thermoleophilia; order Gaiellales; family F1-60-MAGs149; genus F1-60-MAGs149. Next base: position 10,025 of record CAXNNM010000002.1, read on the forward strand.
ACGAATAATTTCACCTTTCCCACGGGCACGCTCGGATCTATGCTTCAGTGCATGCATGACCTCTTCACGGAACAGGATCGACTCTCTATCAACACCACGATGGCGGCTGGGAGTCGAGCACAGTTCGATGCCATGTTGCTTGAGCAGCCGCGGCCCTCGGGTGGCAAGCGGTGGATGACGCTGATGGGCCTCGTCTTGCTGGCAATTGTGATCGGACTGATTCTGGTTGCGATGATTGGTGGTCTCGGGCTGATCGGACTCGTGATTTTGGTCGTCGCGTCGGTGTTCTTGGCGCGCATGATTGCTCGCTGGTGGCACATCCGCTCACTTCGCAACGCCTCGCGGCTAAAGGTAATCGGTGGCTACGCCGAGTCGAGAGGGTGGCAGACGGTAGAGCAGATCGCGCTCCCTGCGACGACTCCGCTGCTGCGGAGCGGTGATCGACGCAAGACAGGTTGGGGCGTACAGGGCACGCTTGGAGAGCAGGTGCATTTCTGCGCTGGCGCGTACATCTTCGAGACCCGCGAGACGTCATCGGACGGCAATGGCAACACGACGGAGTCATGGCAGCAACATCCCTTTACGGTCGCTGTGATCGGCGCGACGCTTGAAGGCATTGGGTCAATGCGGATTCAAAAGGGCAAGACGGACGGTATCTGGTCGAAGCTGACGGGCATGGTCACCTCCTTGCAGCCAGTTCCGCTGGAGAGCCAGGAGTTCAACTCTTCCTTTCAGCTGCTGGTCTCTGACGATGCGGATCAGATCGTGGTGCGAGAGCGCTTCACGCCGGTGATCCAGGTTGCCTTCGTCGATCGCGGCCTCGGCACGTCGCAGTTTGAGGCCGAGAACGGCGTGCTGGTTGCAGCACGCAAGGGCGCCCCCCAGACGGATAACTTTGGGGCCTTGATGGATGTGCTGGCTGATGCGGTCTGGATGCGGGCTGTCTTTACGAACGAGCCAGCTGGGCGCCTGCCAGATATCGCTGCGCTTCGCGCACTCCTGCTCGGCCCGAACGCCTGATCAACGACTGGTTCCCGACCCGCTGCGTCGTCTGCTCAGGTTCGGGTATCGTGTGCGCACGTAGGGTCGTAGCTCAATTGGTAGAGCACTGGTCTCCAAAACCAGGGGTTGTAGGTTCAAGTCCTACCGGCCCTGTTAGCACCTAAGTTAAATCTTGGCTTACGCGAGCGGATGTGCTGACTGTCATCTTCGGCGGTGAGTGAGGACTGGCATTGAAGAAGAGCCGTTGCCGACGAGCAGGCGGTTCGGTCAGACGCTAGGCTTCCCGAGTGACGCGCCTGACACGCATCGGCATCATCGGTTGCGGCAGCCATGCCGTGCAGAACCTCTACCCGTGCTTCCGGCTCGCGGTGCATAACCCGCCGGAGATTCTTGGCGCTGCGATTGGCGACTTGGCGGAGGGCGGTGCGATTGGGGACCTGGTCGCGTGCTGCGACATCGACGAGGAGCGCGCGAACCGGTGTGCACGCGATTTTGGTATTCCGCGCGTCTATACGGATCACCGACAGATGCTTGAGCAGGAAGACCTTGATGGGGTGATCGTGGCGATGCACCCGCGGATCCAGCCCGCCGTTGCGATCGACTGCCTCGAGGCGGGGCTCGACGTCTTCGTCGAAAAGCCGCCAGCCCAAACGGTCGAGGATTGCATTGCGTTGCAAGAGGCCGCCGCGAAGGCGGGTCGCAACGTCATGGTCGGCTTTATGAAGCGTTTTTCCGAGCCGTATCAGCGGGCACTCGCAATTGCACAGCGTCCCGAGTTTGGCCCTCTGACCGCGTATGAGGGGCGCTGGACGTTCGGAGAGTACCCACCACGGTCTGTCTACGACTTTCTCAATGGCTTTGGTTGTCATCACCTCGATCTCGCGCGATTCTTCGGCGGTGATGTCAAATGGGTGATGGCCGCGCGCGCCTCGCAGATGCCGGGAGACACGCACGAGTGGACTCCCAGCGCTCTCGACCTCCCGGTCGTCGGCTCTGCCTGGCGTGACATGTCGGCGCTCGTCGAGGGGAGAGAGCCGCCACAGGAGGAGGCGTGGGCCTGCCTCGTCGGCTTCGAGAGTGGTGCGATCGGGACGTTGCAGCTGAACTGTCTTGAACGGCTCAACGAACGCGTGGTTCTGACGGGTCACCGCAGCGTCGTTTTTGTTGACGGTTGGCGGCGTGTGACCGCGTGGATCGACGGAGCAGATACACCCGAGATCTGGGAGCCCAGTGATCAGCTGCCGCTCGACGCGCTCGATCCGCGGCACCTGCACGGATTCGCTGGCGAGATTCGTCACTTCGTCGAGTGCGTCCGCGATCGCAAGCGCCCGGACGTCACAATCGACGATGGCCTGGCTGCGATCCGCTTTGAGCTCGCAATCAAGCGATCGGTCTCTGAGAACCGTCCGGTCGACGTCTAACGCGAAACCGGATCATTCGCGATGGAGCTCGCAGCGGGGCGGGCTCAGACCTTCTTGACGACGCTCGATTTCAACTGCATCGAGCCGAAGCCTTCGATCTTGCAGTCAATGTCGTGGTCGCCGACGCCGTTGACGAGGCGAATGTTGCGCACCTTGGTGCCGATCTTGATCGACGTGGGGCTGCCCTTGATTTTGAGGGCCTTGATGACAGTGACGGTATCGCCATCGGCCAAGACATTGCCGGCCGAGTCTCGAATCACCGACTCGGCGTCAGCAGCGGATCCTGCTGCTCCGGCATCCCATTCGTGGCCGCACATCGAGCAGACGGTCGCATCGCCGAGCGGGTAGTTGTGTTCACTGGAACATTCGGGGCAGAGGATCTCGAGGGGAGGCATCCGCCGAGTATCGCAGAGGGGTGTACGCGTCAATTTCGTGATGACGCCCTACCTCGTCCTCCCGACCGAAACTGCTGGCTGGCTTACCAGTGATCCCAGCGCACAACGTCGGACAGGTCGCCACGCGCGGCAGCCTTGAAGTCGGTGCCGAGGGTGTAGCCAAGTGTGATCAGCGACGTCTGCGTGACCTCTGCGAACGGGATGCCGAGGATCTCGGCGACCTCACGCTCGTAAGTCAGGTGCAGTGTCGTCCAGCACGTTCCCATGCTGCGGGCTCGCGCTGCCAGGCAGAAGCTCCAGCCGGCCTGCACGATCGAGCCGTACATCGCTGATTGGCTATCTCCGGGCAGCTCATCCAGCCGCCCAAAGACGCAGGGAATCACGAACGCGGGAACTTCGTGAAAACGGTCGGCGAGATATTGTGCCGACGTGCGCATTCGGCCCTGCGGGGTTGCCAGCGCCTCGGCGTCTGGCATGGGCCCGGCATAGGCGGCGTAGCTCTTGCGGTAGAGCTCGGCAATTGCGAGCTTCGTGTCGGCGTCCGTGACGATGACGAACTGCCACGGCTGCGAATTTGAGGCCGTGGGCGCCTGCAGCGCCATCGCCATGCACTCCTCAATCACCTCGCGCTCGACAGGACGGTCAAAGTCGAGCCGCTTGCGCACAGCGCGCGTCGTCGAGAGCAGTTGATCGGGATCAAGTGGCAAGAGGTTCATGGCAAGAGCCTACCCGAGCAGAGCTGGCATGCGATCATCTCCAACAACGAGCGGAGGCGACGATGAGTGCACATCAGAGAGCAGTGGAACTAGGGCTCCTCGACGTCGATCTTGAGACGATGTACGGCCTCCCCGAACCGTCGGGCGCAAAGTTCGTCTCGCATGTTGCGCACGGCGATCTGCTGTATCTGTCTGGAACTGTCGCGACCACGGGTGGCGATGCCTACCTCCCCGGCATCCTCGGTGCAGACCTGACGATCGACCAGGGACGGGAGTCGGCCCGCCTCGCCTGTGTCGAGTCGCTCCGGGTGATGGCCTTCGCGCTTGGGTCGCTGGATCGCGTGGTGCGCATGATCACACTGAATGGGTACGTCAACTCCACACCAGATTTCATCGAGCAGCCCCGAGTCATCAACGGGGCAACCGAGCTTTTGGTCGAGGTGTTTGGCCAAGGCGGTCTCTGCGCGCGAGCGGCGCTTGGCTGTCAAGGGCTCGCACTGAATGCTTCGGTCGAACTCGTCATGACCGTGCAGTTCGATGGCGGTGAGGTGCGCAGCGCACTGCCTACCCCGGCCGCTCGGCACGAGATTTAACCGGCAGGCGAGGCCTCGCGGCACCCGGCCATGGCAATTGAATCGCCCTAGCCGCCCGGGTGCCCACCCGATACTCTTGCGGCAGAGGACGGACTGAATAGTCGCGTCGAGTGGGGGGATTGAAAATGAACGTACCGAGTGCAACGCAGGCCGACACGGAGCCGAACGCGTATCACGTTGGCAAGGTCGTAGCCCTCGCGATCGTCGCAGCGCTTGGTGGGTTCCTCTTCGGCTACGACAGCTCGGTCATCAATGGCGCCAACAAGGCCGTTTTTGCGGAGTTCAACATTACGGATGGCTTCATCCAAGGCTTTGTCGTCTCGATCGCGCTGCTTGGCTCGGCCGTTGGCGCCTTCGTTGGTGGCAAGCTCGCTCAGAGGTTTGGTCGCCGCCGCGTGATGCTGGTTGCCGCGGTGCTCTTCCTGATCGCGGGCATTGGCACCGGCTTGCCGGTTGGTATCGCCGACTTCATGCTGTGGCGGGTCGTCGGCGGCTTCGCGATTGGTCTGGCCGCTGTGGTCTCGCCGATGTACATCTCGGAGATCGCTCCGGCCGACGTTCGTGGTCGACTCACCTCGCTGTTTCAGTTCGCCATCGTGATTGGCATCTTTGCGACGCAGCTCGTCAACCAGGTCATCATCACGATCGCCGGCGGCAGTGCCTCCAATGACATTGGCCCCCTTCAGGCCTGGCAGTGGATGTTTATCCTGATGGTCGTCCCAGCCGCGATCTACGGCCTGTTGGCCGCTCGACTCCCCGAATCGCCGCGCTATCTCGTCGAAGCCGATCGTTTTGACGAGGCCAAGGTCGTGCTCGAGCGGATCTTCAAGGGTGATGTGATGCCGAAGATCCAGAGCATCCGCTCCTCAATTGACGCTGAGGTCGAGCAGAAGTTCAGCGACCTACGCTCGAAGAAGCACGTCTTGCTGCCGATCGTCTGGCTCGGACTTGGCTTGGCAATCTTTCAACAGTTTGTCGGCATCAACGCGGTCTTCTATTACTCAAATCTGATCTGGGCCTCCGTTGGCTTCGATGAGACCGAGGCCTTTAAGACCTCGACGATCATCAGCATCGTCAATGTCGTCTTTACGATTGTCGCGATTCTTCTGATCGACCGTGTTGGGCGCAAACCGCTCCTGTTGGTTGGTTCGTTGGGGATGGCCGCGACGCTCGGCACGCTGGCAGTTGTCTTCGCGACCGCGCCGAAGATCGTGGCGGGCGCTGGCGTCGCCGAGTCGACGGTTGGTAACCCGATTCTGTCTGACAACCTCGGCATCGTCGCTGTCGTCTCGCTGAACCTCTTTGTTGCCTTCTTCGCCGCTACGTGGGGGCCGATCGTCTGGGTCTTGCTGGGCGAGATGTTCCCGAACTCGATTCGCGCTGCAGCTCTCAGCATCACGGTGATGGCGAACTGGATTGCGAACTTCGTCGTCTCCGAGACGTTCCCCGAGTTGGCCAAGGCATCGCTCGGGGTCGCCTACGGTCTCTTTACGCTCTTCGCCGTGCTGTCATTCTTCTACGTCTGGCGCTTCGTCAAGGAGACGAAGGGTGCGGAACTCGAGTCGATGGATGGTCTCGACAAGCAGATCGCGTAGCTGGCGGACGCGATGCGACGAAGGGGTCAGACCCCTTCGTCGCATGCACGCCAGCACCGTCGCTCTAGTCCAAAGGCAGCTGCGTGAATGCGACGAAAGGGTCTGACCCCTTCGTCGCATCGCAGCTGACTGCGCGACGCGGGCCGACGAGGTGGCTAGTTCTCGGGGTTCGCAGCCGCGAAGCGGGCTCGGCCAGCGATGATGATCGCCTCGGCGGCGTCGCGATCTTCCCAGCCATCGATCGCCACCTTCTTGTGCTCTTCAAGGTCCTTGTAGACCGAGAAGAAGTGCGCGATCTCCTCGAGTAATGCCGGGTTGATGTCTTCGACATGCTCTTTGTGCGACCACGACGGGTCGTCGTGAGGAATCATCAGCAACTTCGGATCGTCGCCCTCCTCATCGATCATGTGCAGCACACCGATCGGGTCGCAGGGGATTAGACAGCCTGGGAAGGTCGGCTCGGTCAGGAGTACCAAGACATCGAGCGGGTCGCCGTCTTCGCCGAGCGTGTCGAGCAGGAAGCCGTAGTCCGTTGGGTAGTGCGTGCTACCGCGAAGCGTGCGATCGAGGACGACGGTGCCATACGTTTCGTCGAACTCGTACTTGTTACGACTCCCCTTCGGGATCTCGATATACGCGACAGGCTGGGTTTTCGGAGTGTGCTTCACACCATGGATCGTCTCACATCGTGCATCGAGGCGGCGACGGCGAGGATCTGCCGAGGTGACCAGACGCTGGTAGTCTCGTGGTGTGTCGGTGAAAAAGATCATCCTCGTCGCGATCGGTGTGGTCGCGCTCGCAATCGGACTCTCGACCCTCGCACACCGCGTGGCGGACACGCGGCAGCAGGACAGCCTTGACGCCTTCTATGCAACGCCTACCGGAGTTGCGGCAGCCAAGCCCGGGACCGTCTTTCGTATTGAAACGCTCGACTCTGCCGCCGTCGCTGGTGCCTCCTCGTTCCGGATTCTCTACCGCACCGAGCGACCCGACGGAACAGCGGCCGTCGCGGGCGCGATGGTCTTCGTGCCAATTGCTCCCGCGGCCGCAGCCGGTCGACCTGTACTGGCCTATGCCCACGGCACGATCGGTCAGGGCCGTGGCTGTGCACCCTCGCGACGCAGCGACCCAATCGGAGGGAACACGTGGTATGGGCAGGCCATTGCCTCGGGGTTCGTCGTCGTTGCGCCGGACTACGCAGGCATCGGTACTGCGGGTCCCAACCTATTCTTGATCGGACAGGCCGAGTCGCTCGATATCGTCAATTCCGTACGAGCACTCGAGCAGGTGCCTGGTGCGAACCCCGGTCAAGAGTGGGTTGTCTTTGGACACTCCCAAGGTGGTCACTCAGCGCTCTGGACGGGTCAACTTGCGAATCAAGAGATGCCAGAGAAGGCGCTGATCGGTGTCGCCGCCGCCGCGCCTGCTGCCGATCTACCACTGATCATTGACCGACAGTGGAGCACTGGCGTTGGCTGGGGCGTCGGGGCCGAGATCGCACGGTCCTGGCCGTCCATGTATCCGAACCTCGATCTCACCGCAGCAATCAGTAGCGAAGGTGCGCGCTGGACAGATCAGGTGGCCGATGCGTGCCTCGGTGAGGGGATTCCTGTGCCGCCGATCCTTGGTTTTGTCGCGGCTGCAGTAGGTGTGCCGTACTTCAATGGTAATCCGCTGCAAGACCCCCGCATCGCCATTCGTGCTGCCGAGCAGACACCAAAGCCACTGCCATCGACCATGCCGCTCCTGATCGCTCAAGGAACTGCCGATACGGTGATTCCACCCGAGTCGAATGCTGCGCTTCAAGAGACGTGGTGTGCGGCCGGATCGAATCTGACGATGCTGTGGCTTGGTGGGATTGGTCATGCCGCCGCCGGCACGACGGCTGCACCAACGATCGTTCCTTGGCTGCGAGCACTCTTCGATGAAGCCACTCCGACGCCGCAGTGCAGCGGTGTGCCGCCCGTGGCTGTTCCTGCCACGACGCTCGAAGAAGCCTTGCTGCTTGTCCGTTAGGTCACGCCGAGCAGGAGTGCCGCCTCGAGCGTGGCGCCCACGGTCAGGGCAACGAGGTGGCTCTCCTCATCGAGTACCTCATGGATCGTGCGGGTCATGACACCACCGGCGAGCAGTGCGACGAGACCAGCCACGACGACTGGTGGGGCCTCCCAGCCGACACCGAGGGCATATCCGACTGCGACCGCACCAGCCAGCACGAGCCCGCCCTGCGGCGAGTTGAGCTTGACCGCTAGGCCGTGCGCATTGAGCGCGATGTGGAGGCCGATGGCGAGCGTGAAGAGCAGGATGGACCCGACCTCGGTATCGTCGCGTACCGCCAAGAGGTAGCCAACGATAAGTGCCGAGAGTGCGGGTTGAATGATCCGCACTCGCGGATGGGGCGTCATGCCGTGGAGGCCGCTCTGGAGCCCGCGAAGAAACAAGGTGCCGAGAATGCCAATCAGCACCAACAGGTAGGCGTGTAGCTCGGCGTAGGGAAGCCGGCCTTCCGTGGAGCGTTGGACAATTTCGGCGCCGACCGCGATGTCGGGCAGCAAATGGACGACGACGTAGGCAATCCCGATGCCAGCACCCGCGGCCAGCAGGTAGGGCGGCCAGCGCCGACCAAGCAGCCGAGGCTCAGCCGCGATGATACAGCTGAGAGCAATCACGATGGCAGCGAGCAGGGTCACAACGAAAGTGTGACGGCAAGACCCCTCGGCCTGAACCTAGGGCACTATGAGGGGTGTGCGCAAGATCGAAAAAGAGGGGTGCGCGACCCCAACGCGAACCCGTCAGCCGATGCGACTGAATGCTGGTATTGCGGCTCGACTGCTGGTTGCGGCGTGTCTGCTTGCTGGCGCCATCTCGCTAATCGGCACGCGCAGCACTGAGGCGCAGACGCTGCCGCCGCGTCCTCAAGCACTTGGCTCGTACTGGATTACCTACTACTGGTTTGCGCCCGAGAGTTGGTTTACCGCCAAGAAGATGGTCGCGCCCGGGCTGAAGGTCGCCTACCGGGAAGATTTCCTCTACTCCTCACGTGGAATCGCGATGCAGGGCACGGGCACAGGAGATGACGGGGTGCTGTTGCACTGGCGGAGTGGTGCGGGCGCTTGGGTCAACAAGGAGGGTGCCGAGACGAAAACCGCTGCGAGTGGCTTTACCAACGGGTCGCCCTATTCGCGCCCTGGTGGCTGCGTCTGGTGGGCCATCGACGCGGCGGGAGCGCCGATTCCGACGACCACCGACAACAAGCGACCAACGTTTGCCAACGATGACGGTACGTGGCAGAATCCGCCGCCGACTAACCCGGCCGCGTATAAGGTCGTCTGCAATCGGGCAGCGGTCGCTGCCGGGCAACCCGACGACCTCAACTTTCGTGGGTACCCTGACACGTTCGGCATTGGTGTTGGCACGAGTGTGACGCCGTGGCGTTCGATTGCGACGGATCGGTCGGTGATCCCGAAGGGCACCACGATCTACATTGAGGCGCTCAAGGACACGCCGTCGAAGGGATGCTTCTCAGCGGACGACACAGGTGGCGCGATCATCGGTAGGCACATCGACGTGCTGATCCCGCCCGACAAGACGCTCAAGCTGCCAGCCAAGGGCGAGCTCACGCTCGTTCCTAAGGGCGTTGACTGTCCGCCACCAGTGGCGCTCGCGCCCGGTCCGCTTGGCAACCTCAACCTGGCCTACCTGATACCAGCGGGTGAGAAGACCGCCAGCGCAGCAAAATCGTCTGCGCCCGGTCTCAAGAACCAGAACCTTCAAGAGGACTTCCTTTACGGCACGAACGGTGTCGTGGCGCGCTCGGTTGGCGTGACGCGAAAAGGTAAGACGATTGTGGCGCTCGGTGGCGGCTGGTGGATCAATGCGTCCGGTACGAAGACCGTGCAACGTACAGACGGGACCTGGTCGAAGGGAGCACCTGTCTGGCGCGATGGTGGCTGGCGGACGAAGCGAGGACGCCCAACCTACAAGAAGCCAAACGGCGCCTGGTCGGCGGGGGTGGGAGTGCGCTACCGCAAATACCAGGATCGGTTCGGCTACTCCAAGAAGGGCGAGTTCGTGCCGTGGAAGACCGTAACGGCGCCGAAAGCGACTGCGCCATTGGGGACGCTGCTGGCACTCGACATGCTTCCATCGGCGCCGTGTCTCGTCGTCAATCGAAAGGCAGACACGCTCCCAGTGGGGACCGTGCAAGTCGTCGTACCTGTCGGGACCGATCCGGCGTCGCTTCCCACCTTGAGTCCGGCGACGGTGTTAGCTGCCACGGTCGGTACTCCGACCGGCTGTCCATAGCCTTACTGCTGGTTGACGTTGAGCGCTGGGCGTTCGGCCAGGAACCAACTCGGCCCGTCCTGACGGGTGGGCCTAACTGGTGGGGGCCTGCACGATGATGCTGGCGAGCCAGTCGGTGTAGGCCTCGCTGCCGGCGAGGTTGAGATGAAAGGCGTCAATGAACCGCGTCGTGTCGCCGTAGGCAGCAAGCTCTTGCGAATCGGGATAGAGCAGCGGAATACCGAAGCGGGCTTTGAACTCCGTGAAGGTGGCAGGCGATGGAGCCGGCTCGAAGAATCCTGGGACGACGATCGGGTAGACGGGGACACCGCGCTGCTTGGCGAGCGCGATGATCAGCTCGAGGTAGTGATTCTGGGCGTCCTGATTGATCACCCGCAGTTCGCTCGCCACCGGCGGTACGTCGCCTGGCGTGGGGTCTGTCCCCTGTGCGCGTACAGCTTTGGCATAGGCACGGCGCAGCTGATTGCGTTGCCCTGCAGACTGGGCTGTCAGGTCTTTGGTCAGACACCAAGCCGTCGGGCTCTGCCCCCGCTCGGCGTCAGCCAGCACGCGATTACGGCCTGTCTTGCCGTTGGTGCTGTTCTCGATCGCTGCATCAAGCCGATACTCGAGCAACCCGAACAGATCGCGGAGGCGGCTGTAGGAGGGCTCACGCGGCTTTGCCCGCCAATCCTCGGCGAGTGACGAAAACTCGGCGTTCGCACCGAAGCCAGGGTAATACTGATAGTAGAGCGGCGTGCTGCGCCAAAAGGCCGTGTCCTGAGGCGAGTACTCGACGATAATGGGCCCCTGCAACCCGCGTTGCTGATCGACGTCGAGCAGCATTTGATAGAGCTGCTCAGGCCCTCGACCGCCCCGCGCGAGATTGATCACGGTGTCGAGCCGACCAGCCGCCGCCAAGTCGGCGGAGAGGACGGGAGGCGAGACAGCGTGCTGTACGCGCGACGAACCGAGCACGACGGCGCCGACTGGGCCAGCAGTCTCGAAGATCGCGTTGTACTGGCAGGGCATGACGGCATAGCGTGCTGGGGCCGTGTCAGACCACCACAGCAGCGATGCGACGAGCACCAAAGAGAGCAGCCCAAAGACACCAAAGACGATGTTTGTGCGCGTCGGGCGATAGCGTCCGTGCGACGACGAAGAGTCCGTAGGCATAGGCTCAGTATCTGGCATAGATCGGTGTTGTGGAGGTGAGCGGGAAGGCCAGTGCAATCGCGATCCACGCGATGATGCCGATCGCTATCTGGATCCACAATGCGTGTTCATGTGCGAACGCCCACGCACGCTCGCGCAGCGGCTGCTGGCTGTGGTCACTGTCCAACGAGGGCCTCCAAGAACTGTTGGGTGCGATGCCAATTAGGCATGTTCGCAATCGTCGAAACGAACGAGACAAAGAGCAGGGTCAGTGCGATTCCACCGAGCTGCCGGACGCTGTTGGGAATCGGCAGTGGCTTGCCGTCGCGCTTCCGCCACCACAGCGCCACGCCGAGCGCTGTGCCGTGAGCAACGCCCCAAAAGAGGTAGCCCAGCGAGACGCGATGCCACAGACCGATGAGCGTGAACGCGATGATCAGCGAGACCACTGGGCGGCCCGTCGCGCGCAGCAGAGGCTTGAACAGGTACGTCGTAATGAATCGAGAGAGCGAGAGGTTCCAGCGCTGCCAAAAGTTTTGGATCGAGTTGCTCAGGAGCGGGTAGTGGAAATTCTCGGTCAGGCGCAGGTTGAACATCATGCCGGCACCAATCGCGATGTCCGAGAAGCCCGAGAAGTTGAGGTAGAGCAGCAAAAAACTCAGCAGCATGAAGGTGAGCGCGCGCCCGGGGCTCGTAAAGGCATGGGTCTGAACGAACTCGAGCGAGTGGAAGCCGATAGCGACCGGCAGTGCGTTCGTGAGCCAGTCGGCGACGAGGTAGACCTTCGCGCCACCCATGCCGATGCGCGCAAGCCCGAGCAGCCAGAGGCGAGGGTTCGCAGGGCGACGGATTGCCGCATCGTTGAAGGTGGCTGCGCCGTCGATCGGCCCGATTGGGAAGCTGGGGAAGAAGAGCACTCCCGTCAACATGTCACGCACGCGCAGTCCATCGGCATGAAGTCCCTCCTTGATCGAGATATAGAGCTTGAAGGAGTAGAACGACAGCCCAAGCGTGGCCAGTTGCGTGATCAGCGGACTGACGGGAGAACCCGTCGGAAAAGGCAGCAGATCACCCCAATTACGATCGAAGGCGACCTCGCTGATGGCGTTCAGCACGAGCGGGGCCATCACCAGCCAAGGGATCCATGAGTGCGCAGGAAACCGACGCGCGAGGATGTAGAT
>CAXNNM010000003.1:0-20282 GCA_964203735.1 Gaiellales bacterium
CCGATCAAGTCCGTCTACGACTTCCATCTCGACACGCGCAATGCCGCGCGCATCGCGTCGGATGGCCAAGAGTTCGTCTCGATCACCGGCGAGTTTCCGCTCGTCGAGGGTGGCGAGGTCGAGTTGAAGGTCAAGATGAAGCCCATGCCTGGCACGCAGACGTGGCTCGTGCGCGTCACCGAGCTGGCCGAGCCCGTGTTGGTCGTCGACGAGATGTTGAAGGGCCCGTTCGCAAAGTTTCGCCACGAGCACCGCTTTGCTCCCAGCGCGCACGGCGGCACGATCCTGACCGACCACATCGAATGGGCGCTGCCGGGTGGCGCGGCCGGACGCCTTGTCGCGCCTATCGCGGCCAAGCTGATGGAGAAGTCGTTTGTCGAGCGCCAGGCCGCAACGAAGCGAATCCTCGAGGCAGACGCAGCGGCTCAGTCGTAATCAGCCCCACCGCTGCGCCATACTCTGCGCATGCCGATCTTTGAGGGTTCCATTGACATCGACGTGCCGATCGAGGCCGTCTTCGCGTTTCATCTCGACACACGCAACGTGCCGAGCGTCACGCCTCCCACGCAACAGGTGACAGAGATCGAGGGGACCTTCCCGCTCGTCCTCGGCGCCGAGGTGCAGATGATGATTCGTCAGGACCCAATCCCCACGGCTCAGCCGTGGAAGATCCGGGTGACGGCACTCGAAGAGCCCACGCTGATCGTCGACGAGCTGTTCGACAATCCGAACTTCCTCCACTTCATCCACACCCACCGCTTCGCTCCCAACGCGACGGGCGGCACGACACTGACAGACCACATCGACTGGGAGATGCCAAACTCGATGGCGGGCCGCATGGCCACCCCCATCGCCAAGGGCATCCTCGAAAAGGTCTTCACAGCGCGACAAGAACGAACAAAGGCGCTGCTCGAGGCAGAACACGCCGGCAGCGTGTAATCAGTTCGGCGAGCGTCGTTCCAGTCGGGCCGCCACGAACGCGGAACGTCTCCCACTCGACCAAGACGGCCACTCCAGGCCCCCCGTGATCCAAGGCGGACACCACAACCGCGCGGATGTCATGTCCTCCCTACCCCCACGCACCGAGGCTCCCTCACGCACGTAAGGGGAGGACATGACATCCGCGCGGTTGTGGTGTCCGCCTAGCCCAAGAAGTCAAGCAGCACAGGGCTCGGCAAGAGGCCGGCCTCGGCACCACGCTCGAGCAATGCGGCGACGGCCTTGCGGCCCTGCGCGCCATAGTCGAGCGTGAGGTCGTTCACATACATCGCGACGAAGCGATCGTTGAGCTCGGGCGCGATGCCACGGCCGTACTCGATCGCGTAGGCGAGGGCCTCCTCGCGGTGCTCCATGCCGACGGCGACGGCCTCCTTGAGGACAGCTGAGAGGTCGGCGGCGCGATCGGCCGGCACGTCGCGACGCATCGCGACGGCGCCAAGCGGCAGCGGCAGGCCCGTGTCGCCCTCCCACCACGCGCCCAGATCGAGCACGCGCTTGAAACCCTCCTGCTCCCACGTCAGCTGGCCCTCGTGGATCACGACGCCCGCGGCGACATCGCCCGCGGCGACGGCATCCATGATCGCCTCGAAGTCGAGCTGCACCGGCTCGAAGGCCGGCAGCGCCAGACGGGCGGTGAGAAACGCGGTGGTCTGCGGACCGGGCACGGCCACGCGCTGGCCGGCGAGCTCGGCGGGCGTGAGGTCGGTCTTCGCGATCACGACCGGGCCGTAGCCCTCGCCGAGCGAGGCGCCGTGGCCGAGCAGGCGATAGGTGTCCTGCACGCCGGGATAGGCACCAACGGACATGGCGGTCGCCTCGAGGCGCCCCTCGCCGGCCCACACGTTGAGCGTCTGAATATCTGCAGGCACAAGCTCGATCTCGAACCCGCGCAGGTCGAGCGCACGCTCCGCGATCGCCCACACCATGAAGGCGTCATCGGGGTCAGGACTATGGCCAACGCGGACGTTCATCGGTGCTCCAGCGGTCGAATCTCAACGAGCCTACCAATGCTGACTTTCGGTCGCGCAGCGCACACGGACGCCTCGGGCTAGGCTTCGGGGCATGAGTGAACAAGACATCATCCCGCCCAGCCCACAGCATCGTGACGAAGAGGTCGTGCAACACGTCCTGCGCGAGGTTGGCACCGGCCGGCCGCTGCACGAGGTGATGCAGGACACGTACGTCGTTGAGCGCCTCGATGAGGGCTCGCACGATCGCGTGCTCGACCACCCCGAGGTGACCGAGGCCGTTGGCGCGGACATCATCTCGGAGATGCGTCGCCTGCTCGACAACTAGGTCAGCAGCGCAGTGCCGCTCGCGCAAGTGCGAGCAAGACAGGCGTCGGGTCGATCAGTTTTGCCACCACGAGATCGTCGTCCGTCACGCGCGCGTCGACCACGGGCACCAGCACGTCACGAATCGGCGTCACCTCCTGCCACTCGAGATGGCCTTCGAGGACACAGTCGCGTAGATCGTCGGCAATCACCCGCGCAATCGCCGGGGCATCGCAGGTGACAAAGGCGGCTTCGGCGAGGATGCGATAGTCGAGCTCGCGTCGCCCCTGACGATCGGCACCAAGGGCGATGATCGCGGCACCTGGCGCCACCCAATCGGCGCGCAGCACAGGGTCACGGGCGTTCGTGGCCGTCACGATTAGCGACGCGTCACGCACGGCCGTGGGGGCATCGCCCACAAGACGGCCGAGCTCTGCGGCCTCTGCCGCTACCAGCGGATCGGGATCGTGGATCAGGACCCGCTCGATCGGTAGAGCCTCCGTAAGTGCTTGGATGGCGAGCCGCCCCAGCGGCCCCGCACCCAACACGCCGAGCGTGACGGGCTCGTCGCGCAGCATGCGTGGCGCCACCAGTGCAGCGGCGGTGACAGCAGCAATTCTCGCCGCGGAGTCCGCCGCAAACGAGCCAATCACGACGCCCTCGGGGTCGATCACCGTGCAGGAACGCGAGGCCGTGCGACGCCCACCCGCGGTGATCAGCACCGCGCGATAGCCATCGCCATCGATCGTGGTGGTGACACCCGTCCAGCCGTCGTTGCGCAGCATCACCTGCGGGGCCGGGAGGTCCTCAAAATCGTCGGGTTCGGCGAGCAGGACCGCTAGCGTCAACTCGCGCACCCGCGCGGGCTTGAGCTTCGCGATCGCCTTCTCTACGTCGATGCCAGCCATGTCAGTCGATGGCGTTGTGCAAGACCACAACGGCGAGTGCCTCAAGGGCCACCTGGCTGTCGCCAGCCAGTTCCGTCACGGCCGCAACCACGCACGGGCACTCGGTAGGAATCTGGGTGGCGAGCGTGGTCAGGGCCGCAGCCAGCCGCTCGCCGAAGCCATCGAGCGCTAAATCGGAGGCCGTCTCGAGCGCCGCACGCGAGCCAAAGCCAATCGATTCGGCCGGATTGCCCGCCGCAGCCGCGAGCAGCAGTCCTCGCCGCGCGGCCGCGTTCAGCTCGTCTTCATCCATCCCCAAGTCGTCGAAAACGCAGGCCACGAGGACGGCACTCGCAGCCGTCGCCCGCTCCGTCTCGGGCAGCTCTGTGAGCGCCTCTTCAATGGCTGCAAAGTCGTGCATTCGTTGCAGAGTAGCCGCCCTCTGTCAGCGAAGCCCAAGCGCCGTCCGCAACGCGCGCGTCTGGCGTCGAGCGACGGCGAGTGTCGTGCCACTTGCGTCGGACAGCCGGGCCTGGACTCGGCCCTCGCCAATCGGCTCGAGCGCCGCGACCTGCGCGAGATTGATGATCTGCGATCGATGGATCCGCAGAAAGGTCGTCGGCAGTTGGTCTTCGAGCGCGCGCAACGAACGCGTGCAGGCCAAGCGGCGCCCGTCGGTCAGTGCAAGCGTCGAGTGGTCCCGATCGGCCTCGGCGTACGCAATCTCGGCCGGGTCAATCAGCAGCGTCTCGCCGTCTGCACCCAGCACGGGAATCCGCAGCTCGCCGGCCTCGCCCGGAGCCGACCCCGCTCGAATTGCCGCCACCCGCCGCACGGCAGTGACGAGCCGGTCCTGCCGCACCGGCTTGAGCAGATAGTCGACTGCCTCGACCGAGAACGCTTGGATTGCGCGGTCGTCGTGCGCCGTCACAAACACGACCGTGGGTCGGTTCGGCAGCGCCGCGAGCTTCTTCGCGGTCTCGATCCCACCCGCACCACCCGGCATCGAGATGTCGAGAAAGACGACGTCGTAGGCCATGCGCTCGGCGAGCACCAGCGCCTCGCGTGCGCTGGCAGCCTCGCCGGCGACCTCGACTCCATCGATGCCACCCAGCAGGTGGCGCAACTCCGAGCGCGCAGGCGTCTCGTCGTCGACGATCAAGGCGAGCAGGGTCATGCTGCGTCCTGCTCGGCCTGCGAACGCTCGATCGGGACGAGCACGCTGACGTGCGTGCCAAACAGCGGCGAGCTCGCAATCCGCAGCCGCCCCAATTCGCCGTAGTAGGCCTGAATCCGGCGGTGCACCGAGGCCAGGCCGAGGCCCGCTCCACCCGACCCATAGCCCGGCTCGAGCACGTGCTCGGCGTCGGCGCGCGAGATGCCACGGCCGTTATCGCGGACGATCACCCGCAGCCGACCAAAGCGCACATCGGCCCGCACCACCACGCGCAGAGGCTGGTCGGTCTTGCCGTGCTTGATCGCGTTCTCGACGAGCGGCTGCACGATAAACGGCGGCACCATCACGTCGTTGGCGGCAGCGCTGATCCGGCGCTCGATCACGAGATCGCTGCCAAAGCGCGCCTGCTCGAGCTCGAGGTAGGCCTCGACGTGCTCCATCTCCTCGGCAAACGTGACAAACGTCGACGGCGACCGAAGCGTCGCGCGGCAGTACTCGGCAAAGGTCGTCACGAGACGCCGCGCATCGTCGGGCTGGGTGCGAATGAACGCCGCGATCGTGTTGAGCGCATTGAACAAGAAGTGCGGCTCGATCTGGGCCTGAATTGCTGCCAGCTCGGCGGACGCGCTGGCACGAGCATGGACCTCCAACTCGGCCGCCTCGAGCGCCGTCGAGACAAGGCCACACAGCGATTCGACCACCGCGCGCTCGCGATCCGAGACCGACAGCGCACCCTCAAAGAAGGCGATCAGCGAACCGACGACTCGGCCGCGCACCACGAGCGGACCGACGACCGCCGAACGCAACGGGCACTGCGAATCGCAGCCGTGCTGCCAGCCCACCGGCAGTCGCGCCACGCGGGCCTCGGCCATTGCCTGCACCGCACCGGGAGGAGCCGCCGTACCCGCACCATGATGGTCGCCGGCAAGCCCGACATGGGCAAGGACGTGTTGTCGGTCCGAGATCGCCACCGCGGCATATCCCAACCGCTCCTGTGCCTCGGTCGCCAACAACAGCGCCGCCGCCGGCGAAAGGCCATCGCGCAAGACTGGCGTCGTGATCGCCACGACCTCGAGGATTGCGCCAGCGGGACCTGTCCCAAAAACGTCGGTCGGACGCACGGCCGTGCGAATCAGATTGAGCGCCAGGACCATCAAGAACGTCGTGATGGCGATGACGGGCACGATCGCGATGGCGCGCACGTCCCAACGGGAAAAGCCCTCAAGTGCGAGACCCACAATGCCGGCCTGCAAAAGTCCGAGTGCGGCCGCCGCCAGCATCGGCCCGCGGATATCCGCCCAGGCCCGCCGACTCGCCCGCGCCGACGCGCCACGACGACTCGAAACCCAGGTAAAAGCCGCGTCTCGGCGCGGTTCGTCTTGCTCCGGAATGCTCACGTAGGTTGATGCTAGCCGGGTGCAAGTGGGATCGCAGTCAGAAACAGAGACGACCGGTATCATGGGTTGCCGGTACCAATGGCCAACTCGATCCCCGTCCGCGACCGTCCCCGCCCGACTCCACGCAAGCGGAGGCCGCCCCGTAATCATGCGCGCCGGCGCCAAATTGTCGTGCTCGTGGTGGCCGTGTTGGCCGTACTAACCGTCATCCACGGACTCTCGTTCCGAGGCGACATCGCCCCTGGCGTCAGCGTCCACGGCATCGACATCGGAGGCCTCTCGCCCGCGGACGCCAAGGCGCTCCTCCACGACAGCCTTTCCCCACAACTCGACAAGAACGTCATCGTCACGCTCGACACGCAGACCGCGCCCATGAACCCCGCCGAACTCGACGCACGGATTGACATCAACGAGACCGTCGATCGAGCGATGCGCACTGGCCGCCTGCGTTCGCTGCTCTTGCCATTCGTCTATTCAGCGAGCGTCGACCCGTCGATCATTACTCCCGTTCAGCCACGCGTGCCCGCCAACCTGCGCCTGATTGCTGAGCCCGCTCGCTCCGCGACCGTCCGCATCTCCCAAGGCAAGACAACGATCTCCCCCGCCCGCGATGGCCATTCCATCTCGACCCGTGGGATTCTGCTTGCCGCAGCCCAGGCCGCGCTCGCTGGTGAGCGCAAGATCAGGCTGACTTCGACAGCCACGAAGCCTGCCATTTCGACGGCAGACGCACGGGCTGCCGCCGCCTCGGCCGAAGCGCTGGCCTCGGCACCCATCGCCCTCAATGCCGATGGTAGTCGCGTTGGTGCCCTCTCAACCGCAACGTTGCAGTCCGCCGTGATGGTGCGCAACGAGGACGGCAAGGCAACGGTCGCCTTTAACCCACAGAAACTCGCGATCGCCATCGACGAGGCGCTCGGCGACCGCATTCGAGAGCCACAGAACGCGGTCTGGGGCACGAACGGTACGCGCGCCTGGGTCGAGCCTGCCAAGGACGGCATTGGTTTCGAGCCGCGTGCTGCTGCCGATGCCGTCCGCGCTGCAGCCCTTGCCGGTGGCGCCCGCCAGGCGGATATCGAGCTCGTCCGCGTCGCGCCAAACCGGTCTACTCAGGAGGCCGAGGAGTTCGGGATCACCGAAAAGGTCGCGGGAGCAATCACGGAACTCGGTGACTCCTCCTCGAATCGGACTCACAACGTGGCGCTAATGGCCGAGATTCTCGACAACCGGCTCGTGATGCCGGGCGAGACGTTCTCCTTCAACGATGCGGTTGGCCCACGCTCGCCGGAGCGCGGCTTTCTTGAAGGGTTGGCGATCGTCGACGGGCTCATGATTCCGTCGATCGGCGGTGGTGTCTGCCAAGTCGCGACGACCCTCTACGACGCCGCCTTCGCGATGGGATTGCAGATTGTCGAGCGCCGCAACCATGGCTTCTACATCTCGCACTACGGCCTCGGTATGGATGCCACCGTGTCCTGGCCCGACCTCGACTTCAAGTTCAACAACAACACGGCGAGTCCGATCCTGATTCGCGCCACCTCCGATGCCAGCACGATGCTCGTCAACCTCTACTCGGCGCCGAACGACGGCCGCGCGGTCGAAACCAGCGTCAGCGATCGCTACGACATCAAGCCGCCAGAGAAGCGCTACTTGGAAGACCCGTTTGCCCCCGCCAAGCAGATCATCCAATACGTCGACGGGCAAGAAGGATTCGCTGTCGACGTGACCCGCGATGTGATCCGCAATGGCGAAACCCTCTCACACGACGTCTTCGTCTCGACCTATGAGTCTCAGCCCGCTACCTACATCGTCGGCCCGGGCGCGTTCCCACCCGGCGATAACGTGCTCGAGCCGGCGCCATACGGCTGGGTCAGCCCCTATGACCCCAACCCACCCAAGCCCGTCTTCTAGGTCACCGGCCCGGAGGACGCGCGAACGGCAAGCGTTGGCGCGATCACGATGCGACGCTCGTCTGCCTGACCCGCGAGATGATCGACCAGAAAACCCACCGCACTGCGCGCGGCTCGGTCGACGCTCCAGTTGACACTCGTCAACGGTGGGTCAACTAATCGCGAGAGCGGATGATCATCGAAGCCAACAATCGAGATGTCCTCCGGCACACGGAGTCCCAGCTCGCGACAGCCATGCAGAACCCCGTAGGCGATCGAGTCGGACAGGCAGAAAATTGCCGTCGGCCGATCCTCGCGCGAGAGCACCTCGAGGGCCAACGGCCTGGACCCGTCAAGCGAATAGGCGCAGGGAACAATCTCGCACTGCAACCCCAAGATCGCCGCCTGCTCGCTTACTGCTCGCTCCGAGGGCCGATCTGGCGAGGCGCCGACAGCCCACGACAACACCGCGATGCGCTCGTGCCCGAGTGCGTGGAGGTGGCGCAGCACCTCGCCCACCCCGGTTGTCTGATCAAACGCCACCTCACCGACTACTTCGGCACCCGCCAGCTGGCCGGCAACGGTGACGGTTGGAAGGTGCGCTGCGAGCTCGACCCACGAACCGCCGGCGGGGCCGACAGGCGCGACGATAAGACCGTCGACCCGTTGGGCCGCCAGGCGTTGGGCCAACGCAAGCTCTTCGGCGGGATTGCCATCCGCGTCGGCCAGCAACGTATGGAGACCGTGGCTGCGCAACTCGCGTTGGATCGCGTGGGCGAGAGTCTGCTGCCAGAAATCGGCAAGGCTGCCGACGAGCAGACCGACCGTGCCGGTCCGCCCACCACGCAGCGCGCGGGCCACTGGATCGGCGATGTAGCCAAGCTCGGCGGCCTTGGCCTGGACGCGCTCGATCGTGGCCGCCGACATCCGTTCGCCGCGCAATGCATACGACACTGCCGTCACAGATAGGCCCGTTTCCTCGGCAATCTGGCGGATCGTTGGTCGCTTTGCGGGTGTCGCCATGGGAGTCAGCGTAGCGCCCCCCATACCGGGTGGGTCTTGACACCAAACAATCCCTGCTTCATAGTCAAGTGCAACGGTTCAGTTTATCGTTTCACATTTTGTCGCGAGGAGAGCATTTTGAGCACGGAAGACGCCGCAATTGGCACACCGTTGAGCCCCGATGAATGCGTGGCGATTGCCGAGGGTATCGGCGCCCAGCCGCACGTCTGGCAGCCGCTCGTCAACCACCAGCCCGGCATTCGCCACTACGAGCGCATCGTCCACGAGGACTCGCACGAGATCTACATCATCTCGTGGGTCGACGACCACGACACCGGCTTCCACGACCACGATGTCTCCTGCGGAGCGGTGCACGTGGTGGAGGGTGGCATCTTCGAGGAGCGCTTGGGTTTTGGCAGTGGCCACCTCGAACGACTCGTCGAGCCCGGCGACACGATCCGCTTTGCACCCTCGTACATCCACCGTTTTCGTCCGAAGGACGGAATCCCGACCACTTCGGTGCATGTCTACTCGCCACCACTGCGCACGATGGGTGCGTATCACCAAGGCGAGGATGGAGCATTGATCCGAACGCCGATCGATGGTGAGGCCGAGCTCGTCAATCTCGACGCCTAGCCCTGGCTCCCCCGCGCGTTCGTTGGACTGCCGGCTAGCTAAGGCGACATTTTGGGCCCGGGCCCAAAATGTCGCGTCGGCTTGCGAAGCGCCTGCAAATCCGGCCACGAGCGCGTCTGAGCCTGTCGTTTGTGTAGACCTCGCTCGTCGGCTGCGAGACTGTCCACTATGCAGCCCGAGCAGATCGCTGCTGGCCTCCTCGACGCCAGCCTTCCGCAAGCCGAGTGGACGCACCACGGCCACCTCACTGCTGCGCACGTTCTGATCTCGACACACGGCCCGGGCACCACGCTCGCTCTCTGCCGCGAGCGGATTCCGTTGCTCAACGATGCCCACGGCGTCGCCAACTCGGACACGGGCGGCTACCACGAGACCTTGAGCGTCTTCTTCGTCGCGGCCGTGGCCGACGCGATCGAGCGCGGCCTGACGATTGACGAGACGATCGCCGAACTCGATCGCAATGCTGCGCTGGAGTGGTGGTCGGAGCCCGTGCTGATGTCCGTCGAAGCACGCCGCACGTTCGTCGCACCGGATCGCGCCGCGCCACCGTTTGTGCTGCCGACTCCCTAAGGCGACATTTTGGGCCCGGGCCCAAAATGTCGCGTCGGCTTGCGTAGGGAGAGTCTGATGCCTGCGCACAAGTGCGCGTTTCGCACGCCGAATCGCACGTTGCGGCGCGCCCACCGTTGCATTCTGTGTGCCGCTCGCGCTATGGCCTGGGTCCAAAATGTCCGCCTCACAATGTCGCATCCCGCTCCTCCAAACGTCAGCTTCGATGCGGGTTTGCGGGCGCGCGTGATGAACAAGCCACATTCGTGATGAAGACTGCGCACGGAACCATGCCGGTTGCAGTCACGAGGCAGGCGGACTTTTTGGGCCCGGGCCCAAAAAGTCCGCCTGCCTCGTGACTGCAACCGGCATGGTTCCGTGCGCAGTCTTCATCACGAATGTGGCTTGTTCATCACGCGCGCCCGCAAACCCGCATCGAAGCTGACGTTTGGAGGAGCGGGATGCGACATTGTGAGGCGGACATTTTGGACCCAGGCCATAGCGCGAGCGGCACACAGAATGCAACGGTGGGCGCGCCGCAACGTGCGATTCGGCGTGCGAAACGCGCACTTGTGCGCAGGCATCAGACTCTCCCTACGCAAGCCGACGCGACATTTTGGGCCCGGGCCCAAAATGTCGCCTTAGGGAGTCGGCAGCACAAACGGTGGCGCGGCGCGATCCGGTGCGACGAACGTGCGGCGTGCTTCGACGGACATCAGCACGGGCTCCGACCACCACTCCAGCGCAGCATTGCGATCGAGTTCGGCGATCGTCTCGTCAATCGTCAGGCCGCGCTCGATCGCGTCGGCCACGGCCGCGACGAAGAAGACGCTCAAGGTCTCGTGGTAGCCGCCCGTGTCCGAGTTGGCGACGCCGTGGGCATCGTTGAGCAACGGAATCCGCTCGCGGCAGAGAGCGAGCGTGGTGCCCGGGCCGTGTGTCGAGATCAGAACGTGCGCAGCAGTGAGGTGGCCGTGGTGCGTCCACTCGGCTTGCGGAAGGCTGGCGTCGAGGAGGCCAGCAGCGATCTGCTCGGGCTGCATAGTGGACAGTCTCGCAGCCGACGAGCGAGGTCTACACAAACGACAGGCTCAGACGCGCTCGTGGCCGGATTTGCAGGCGCTTCGCAAGCCGACGCGACATTTTGGGCCCGGGCCCAAAATGTCGCCTTAGCTAGCCGGCAGTCCAACGAACGCGCGGGGGAGCCAGGGCTAGGCGTCGAGATTGACGAGCTCGGCCTCACCATCGATCGGCGTTCGGATCAATGCTCCATCCTCGCCTTGGTGATACGCACCCATCGTGCGCAGTGGTGGCGAGTAGACATGCACCGAAGTGGTCGGGATTCCGTCCTTCGGACGAAAACGGTGGATGTACGAGGGTGCAAAGCGGATCGTGTCGCCGGGCTCGACGAGTCGTTCGAGGTGGCCACTGCCAAAACCCAAGCGCTCCTCGAAGATGCCACCCTCCACCACGTGCACCGCTCCGCAGGAGACATCGTGGTCGTGGAAGCCGGTGTCGTGGTCGTCGACCCACGAGATGATGTAGATCTCGTGCGAGTCCTCGTGGACGATGCGCTCGTAGTGGCGAATGCCGGGCTGGTGGTTGACGAGCGGCTGCCAGACGTGCGGCTGGGCGCCGATACCCTCGGCAATCGCCACGCATTCATCGGGGCTCAACGGTGTGCCAATTGCGGCGTCTTCCGTGCTCAAAATGCTCTCCTCGCGACAAAATGTGAAACGATAAACTGAACCGTTGCACTTGACTATGAAGCAGGGATTGTTTGGTGTCAAGACCCACCCGGTATGGGGGGCGCTACGCTGACTCCCATGGCGACACCCGCAAAGCGACCAACGATCCGCCAGATTGCCGAGGAAACGGGCCTATCTGTGACGGCAGTGTCGTATGCATTGCGCGGCGAACGGATGTCGGCGGCCACGATCGAGCGCGTCCAGGCCAAGGCCGCCGAGCTTGGCTACATCGCCGATCCAGTGGCCCGCGCGCTGCGTGGTGGGCGGACCGGCACGGTCGGTCTGCTCGTCGGCAGCCTTGCCGATTTCTGGCAGCAGACTCTCGCCCACGCGATCCAACGCGAGTTGCGCAGCCACGGTCTCCATACGTTGCTGGCCGACGCGGATGGCAATCCCGCCGAAGAGCTTGCGTTGGCCCAACGCCTGGCGGCCCAACGGGTCGACGGTCTTATCGTCGCGCCTGTCGGCCCCGCCGGCGGTTCGTGGGTCGAGCTCGCAGCGCACCTTCCAACCGTCACCGTTGCCGGCCAGCTGGCGGGTGCCGAAGTAGTCGGTGAGGTGGCGTTTGATCAGACAACCGGGGTGGGCGAGGTGCTGCGCCACCTCCACGCACTCGGGCACGAGCGCATCGCGGTGTTGTCGTGGGCTGTCGGCGCCTCGCCAGATCGGCCCTCGGAGCGAGCAGTAAGCGAGCAGGCGGCGATCTTGGGGTTGCAGTGCGAGATTGTTCCCTGCGCCTATTCGCTTGACGGGTCCAGGCCGTTGGCCCTCGAGGTGCTCTCGCGCGAGGATCGGCCGACGGCAATTTTCTGCCTGTCCGACTCGATCGCCTACGGGGTTCTGCATGGCTGTCGCGAGCTGGGACTCCGTGTGCCGGAGGACATCTCGATTGTTGGCTTCGATGATCATCCGCTCTCGCGATTAGTTGACCCACCGTTGACGAGTGTCAACTGGAGCGTCGACCGAGCCGCGCGCAGTGCGGTGGGTTTTCTGGTCGATCATCTCGCGGGTCAGGCAGACGAGCGTCGCATCGTGATCGCGCCAACGCTTGCCGTTCGCGCGTCCTCCGGGCCGGTGACCTAGAAGACGGGCTTGGGTGGGTTGGGGTCATAGGGGCTGACCCAGCCGTATGGCGCCGGCTCGAGCACGTTATCGCCGGGTGGGAACGCGCCCGGGCCGACGATGTAGGTAGCGGGCTGAGACTCATAGGTCGAGACGAAGACGTCGTGTGAGAGGGTTTCGCCATTGCGGATCACATCGCGGGTCACGTCGACAGCGAATCCTTCTTGCCCGTCGACGTATTGGATGATCTGCTTGGCGGGGGCAAACGGGTCTTCCAAGTAGCGCTTCTCTGGCGGCTTGATGTCGTAGCGATCGCTGACGCTGGTTTCGACCGCGCGGCCGTCGTTCGGCGCCGAGTAGAGGTTGACGAGCATCGTGCTGGCATCGGAGGTGGCGCGAATCAGGATCGGACTCGCCGTGTTGTTGTTGAACTTGAAGTCGAGGTCGGGCCAGGACACGGTGGCATCCATACCGAGGCCGTAGTGCGAGATGTAGAAGCCATGGTTGCGGCGCTCGACAATCTGCAATCCCATCGCGAAGGCGGCGTCGTAGAGGGTCGTCGCGACTTGGCAGACACCACCGCCGATCGACGGAATCATGAGCCCGTCGACGATCGCCAACCCTTCAAGAAAGCCGCGCTCCGGCGAGCGTGGGCCAACCGCATCGTTGAAGGAGAACGTCTCGCCCGGCATCACGAGCCGGTTGTCGAGAATCTCGGCCATTAGCGCCACGT
The DNA here is from genome assembly GCA_964203735.1 of Gaiellales bacterium. Lineage (GTDB taxonomy): Bacteria > Actinomycetota > Thermoleophilia > Gaiellales > F1-60-MAGs149 > F1-60-MAGs149. Next base: position 13,354 of record CAXNNM010000003.1, read on the forward strand.
TGTGAGTCCGATTCGAGGAGGAGTCACCGAGTTCCGTGATTGCTCCCGCGACCTTTTCGGTGATCCCGAACTCCTCGGCCTCCTGAGTAGACCGGTTTGGCGCGACGCGGACGAGCTCGATATCCGCCTGGCGGGCGCCACCGGCAAGGGCTGCAGCGCGGACGGCATCGGCAGCAGCACGCGGCTCGAAACCAATGCCGTCCTTGGCAGGCTCGACCCAGGCGCGCGTACCGTTCGTGCCCCAGACCGCGTTCTGTGGCTCTCGAATGCGGTCGCCGAGCGCCTCGTCGATGGCGATCGCGAGTTTCTGTGGGTTAAAGGCGACCGTTGCCTTGCCGTCCTCGTTGCGCACCATCACGGCGGACTGCAACGTTGCGGTTGAGAGGGCACCAACGCGACTACCATCGGCATTGAGGGCGATGGGTGCCGAGGCCAGCGCTTCGGCCGAGGCGGCGGCAGCCCGTGCGTCTGCCGTCGAAATGGCAGGCTTCGTGGCTGTCGAAGTCAGCCTGATCTTGCGCTCACCAGCGAGCGCGGCCTGGGCTGCGGCAAGCAGAATCCCACGGGTCGAGATGGAATGGCCATCGCGGGCGGGGGAGATCGTTGTCTTGCCTTGGGAGATGCGGACGGTCGCGGAGCGAGCGGGCTCAGCAATCAGGCGCAGGTTGGCGGGCACGCGTGGCTGAACGGGAGTAATGATCGACGGGTCGACGCTCGCTGAATAGACGAATGGCAAGAGCAGCGAACGCAGGCGGCCAGTGCGCATCGCTCGATCGACGGTCTCGTTGATGTCAATCCGTGCGTCGAGTTCGGCGGGGTTCATGGGCGCGGTCTGCGTGTCGAGCGTGACGATGACGTTCTTGTCGAGTTGTGGGGAAAGGCTGTCGTGGAGGAGCGCCTTGGCGTCCGCGGGCGAGAGGCCTCCGATGTCGATGCCGTGGACGCTGACGCCAGGGGCGATGTCGCCTCGGAACGAGAGTCCGTGGATGACGGTTAGTACGGCCAACACGGCCACCACGAGCACGACAATTTGGCGCCGGCGCGCATGATTACGGGGCGGCCTCCGCTTGCGTGGAGTCGGGCGGGGACGGTCGCGGACGGGGATCGAGTTGGCCATTGGTACCGGCAACCCATGATACCGGTCGTCTCTGTTTCTGACTGCGATCCCACTTGCACCCGGCTAGCATCAACCTACGTGAGCATTCCGGAGCAAGACGAACCGCGCCGAGACGCGGCTTTTACCTGGGTTTCGAGTCGTCGTGGCGCGTCGGCGCGGGCGAGTCGGCGGGCCTGGGCGGATATCCGCGGGCCGATGCTGGCGGCGGCCGCACTCGGACTTTTGCAGGCCGGCATTGTGGGTCTCGCACTTGAGGGCTTTTCCCGTTGGGACGTGCGCGCCATCGCGATCGTGCCCGTCATCGCCATCACGACGTTCTTGATGGTCCTGGCGCTCAATCTGATTCGCACGGCCGTGCGTCCGACCGACGTTTTTGGGACAGGTCCCGCTGGCGCAATCCTCGAGGTCGTGGCGATCACGACGCCAGTCTTGCGCGATGGCCTTTCGCCGGCGGCGGCGCTGTTGTTGGCGACCGAGGCACAGGAGCGGTTGGGATATGCCGCGGTGGCGATCTCGGACCGACAACACGTCCTTGCCCATGTCGGGCTTGCCGGCGACCATCATGGTGCGGGTACGGCGGCTCCTCCCGGTGCGGTGCAGGCAATGGCCGAGGCCCGCGTGGCGCGACTGCCGGTGGGCTGGCAGCACGGCTGCGATTCGCAGTGCCCGTTGCGTTCGGCGGTCGTCGGTCCGCTCGTGGTGCGCGGCCGAGTCGTCGGTTCGCTGATCGCCTTCTTTGAGGGTGCGCTGTCGGTCTCGGATCGCGAGCGCGCGGTGGTCGAATCGCTGTGTGGCCTTGTCTCGACGGCGCTCGAGGCGGCCGAGTTGGAGGTCCATGCTCGTGCCAGCGCGTCCGCCGAGCTGGCAGCAATTCAGGCCCAGATCGAGCCGCACTTCTTGTTCAATGCGCTCAACACGATCGCGGCGTTCATTCGCACCCAGCCCGACGATGCGCGGCGTCTCGTGACGACCTTTGCCGAGTACTGCCGCGCGACGCTTCGGTCGCCGTCGACGTTTGTCACGTTTGCCGAGGAGATGGAGCACGTCGAGGCCTACCTCGAGCTCGAGCAGGCGCGCTTTGGCAGCGATCTCGTGATCGAGCGCCGGATCAGCGCTGCCGCCAACGACGTGATGGTGCCGCCGTTTATCGTGCAGCCGCTCGTCGAGAACGCGATCAAGCACGGCAAGACCGACCAGCCTCTGCGCGTGGTGGTGCGGGCCGATGTGCGCTTTGGTCGGCTGCGGGTGATCGTCCGCGATAACGGCCGTGGCATCTCGCGCGCCGACGCCGAGCACGTGCTCGAGCCGGGCTATGGGTCGGGTGGAGCGGGCCTCGGCCTGGCCTCGGTGCACCGCCGGATTCAGGCCTACTACGGCGAATTGGGGCGGCTGCGGATTGCGAGCTCGCCGCTGTTTGGCACGCACGTCAGCGTGCTCGTCCCGATCGAGCGTTCGCAGGCCGAGCAGGACGCAGCATGACCCTGCTCGCCTTGATCGTCGACGACGAGACGCCTGCGCGCTCGGAGTTGCGCCACCTGCTGGGTGGCATCGATGGAGTCGAGGTCGCCGGCGAGGCTGCCAGCGCACGCGAGGCGCTGGTGCTCGCCGAGCGCATGGCCTACGACGTCGTCTTTCTCGACATCTCGATGCCGGGTGGTGCGGGTGGGATCGAGACCGCGAAGAAGCTCGCGGCGCTGCCGAACCGACCCACGGTCGTGTTTGTGACGGCGCACGACGACCGCGCAATCCAAGCGTTCTCGGTCGAGGCAGTCGACTATCTGCTCAAGCCGGTGCGGCAGGACCGGCTCGTCACTGCCGTGCGGCGGGTGGCGGCAATTCGAGCGGGGTCGGCTCCGGGCGAGGCCGGCGAGCTGCGGATTCCCGTGCTGGGTGCAGACGGCGAGACGCTGCTGATTGACCCGGCCGAGATTGCGTACGCCGAGGCCGATCGGGACCACTCGACGCTTGCACTGACCGACGGGCGCCGCTTGGCCTGCACGCGTTCGTTGCGCGCGCTCGAAGACCAACTGCCGACGACCTTTCTGCGGATCCATCGATCGCAGATCATCAATCTCGCGCAGGTCGCGGCGCTCGAGCCGATTGGCGAGGGCCGAGTCCAGGCCCGGCTGTCCGACGCAAGTGGCACGACACTCGCCGTCGCTCGACGCCAGACGCGCGCGTTGCGGACGGCGCTTGGGCTTCGCTGACAGAGGGCGGCTACTCTGCAACGAATGCACGACTTTGCAGCCATTGAAGAGGCGCTCACAGAGCTGCCCGAGACGGAGCGGGCGACGGCTGCGAGTGCCGTCCTCGTGGCCTGCGTTTTCGACGACTTGGGGATGGATGAAGACGAGCTGAACGCGGCCGCGCGGCGAGGACTGCTGCTCGCGGCTGCGGCGGGCAATCCGGCCGAATCGATTGGCTTTGGCTCGCGTGCGGCGCTCGAGACGGCCTCCGATTTAGCGCTCGATGGCTTCGGCGAGCGGCTGGCTGCGGCCCTGACCACGCTCGCCACCCAGATTCCTACCGAGTGCCCGTGCGTGGTTGCGGCCGTGACGGAACTGGCTGGCGACAGCCAGGTGGCCCTTGAGGCACTCGCCGTTGTGGTCTTGCACAACGCCATCGACTGACATGGCTGGCATCGACGTAGAGAAGGCGATCGCGAAGCTCAAGCCCGCGCGGGTGCGCGAGTTGACGCTAGCGGTCCTGCTCGCCGAACCCGACGATTTTGAGGACCTCCCGGCCCCGCAGGTGATGCTGCGCAACGACGGCTGGACGGGTGTCACCACCACGATCGATGGCGATGGCTATCGCGCGGTGCTGATCACCGCGGGTGGGCGTCGCACGGCCTCGCGTTCCTGCACGGTGATCGACCCCGAGGGCGTCGTGATTGGCTCGTTTGCGGCGGACTCCGCGGCGAGAATTGCTGCTGTCACCGCCGCTGCACTGGTGGCGCCACGCATGCTGCGCGACGAGCCCGTCACGCTCGGCGTGTTGGGTGCGGGGCCGCTGGGGCGGCTCGCCATCCAAGCACTTACGGAGGCTCTACCGATCGAGCGGGTCCTGATCCACGATCCCGATCCGCTGGTAGCGGCAGAGGCCGCAGAGCTCGGCCGTCTTGTGGGCGATGCCCCCACGGCCGTGCGTGACGCGTCGCTAATCGTGACGGCCACGAACGCCCGTGACCCTGTGCTGCGCGCCGATTGGGTGGCGCCAGGTGCCGCGATCATCGCCCTTGGTGCCGATCGTCAGGGGCGACGCGAGCTCGACTATCGCATCCTCGCCGAAGCCGCCTTTGTCACCTGCGATGCCCCGGCGATTGCGCGGGTGATTGCCGACGATCTACGCGACTGTGTCCTCGAAGGCCATCTCGAGTGGCAGGAGGTGACGCCGATTCGTGACGTGCTGGTGCCCGTGGTCGACGCGCGCGTGACGGACGACGATCTCGTGGTGGCAAAACTGATCGACCCGACGCCTGTCTTGCTCGCACTTGCGCGAGCGGCACTGCGCTGCTGACCTAGTTGTCGAGCAGGCGACGCATCTCCGAGATGATGTCCGCGCCAACGGCCTCGGTCACCTCGGGGTGGTCGAGCACGCGATCGTGCGAGCCCTCATCGAGGCGCTCAACGACGTACGTGTCCTGCATCACCTCGTGCAGCGGCCGGCCGGTGCCAACCTCGCGCAGGACGTGTTGCACGACCTCTTCGTCACGATGCTGTGGGCTGGGCGGGATGATGTCTTGTTCACTCATGCCCCGAAGCCTAGCCCGAGGCGTCCGTGTGCGCTGCGCGACCGAAAGTCAGCATTGGTAGGCTCGTTGAGATTCGACCGCTGGAGCACCGATGAACGTCCGCGTTGGCCATAGTCCTGACCCCGATGACGCCTTCATGGTGTGGGCGATCGCGGAGCGTGCGCTCGACCTGCGCGGGTTCGAGATCGAGCTTGTGCCTGCAGATATTCAGACGCTCAACGTGTGGGCCGGCGAGGGGCGCCTCGAGGCGACCGCCATGTCCGTTGGTGCCTATCCCGGCGTGCAGGACACCTATCGCCTGCTCGGCCACGGCGCCTCGCTCGGCGAGGGCTACGGCCCGGTCGTGATCGCGAAGACCGACCTCACGCCCGCCGAGCTCGCCGGCCAGCGCGTGGCCGTGCCCGGTCCGCAGACCACCGCGTTTCTCACCGCCCGTCTGGCGCTGCCGGCCTTCGAGCCGGTGCAGCTCGACTTCGAGGCGATCATGGATGCCGTCGCCGCGGGCGATGTCGCCGCGGGCGTCGTGATCCACGAGGGCCAGCTGACGTGGGAGCAGGAGGGTTTCAAGCGCGTGCTCGATCTGGGCGCGTGGTGGGAGGGCGACACGGGCCTGCCGCTGCCGCTTGGCGCCGTCGCGATGCGTCGCGACGTGCCGGCCGATCGCGCCGCCGACCTCTCAGCTGTCCTCAAGGAGGCCGTCGCCGTCGGCATGGAGCACCGCGAGGAGGCCCTCGCCTACGCGATCGAGTACGGCCGTGGCATCGCGCCCGAGCTCAACGATCGCTTCGTCGCGATGTATGTGAACGACCTCACGCTCGACTATGGCGCGCAGGGCCGCAAGGCCGTCGCCGCATTGCTCGAGCGTGGTGCCGAGGCCGGCCTCTTGCCGAGCCCTGTGCTGCTTGACTTCTTGGGCTAGGCGGACACCACAACCGCGCGGATGTCATGTCCTCCCCTTACGTGCGTGAGGGAGCCTCGGTGCGTGGGGGTAGGGAGGACATGACATCCGCGCGGTTGTGGTGTCCGCCTTGGATCACGGGGGGCCTGGAGTGGCCGTCTTGGTCGAGTGGGAGACGTTCCGCGTTCGTGGCGGCCCGACTGGAACGACGCTCGCCGAACTGATTACACGCTGCCGGCGTGTTCTGCCTCGAGCAGCGCCTTTGTTCGTTCTTGTCGCGCTGTGAAGACCTTTTCGAGGATGCCCTTGGCGATGGGGGTGGCCATGCGGCCCGCCATCGAGTTTGGCATCTCCCAGTCGATGTGGTCTGTCAGTGTCGTGCCGCCCGTCGCGTTGGGAGCGAAGCGGTGGGTGTGGATGAAGTGGAGGAAGTTCGGATTGTCGAACAGCTCGTCGACGATCAGCGTGGGCTCTTCGAGTGCCGTCACCCGGATCTTCCACGGCTGAGCCGTGGGGATTGGGTCCTGACGAATCATCATCTGCACCTCGGCGCCGAGGACGAGCGGGAAGGTCCCCTCGATCTCTGTCACCTGTTGCGTGGGAGGCGTGACGCTCGGCACGTTGCGTGTGTCGAGATGAAACGCGAAGACGGCCTCGATCGGCACGTCGATGTCAATGGAACCCTCAAAGATCGGCATGCGCAGAGTATGGCGCAGCGGTGGGGCTGATTACGACTGAGCCGCTGCGTCTGCCTCGAGGATTCGCTTCGTTGCGGCCTGGCGCTCGACAAACGACTTCTCCATCAGCTTGGCCGCGATAGGCGCGACAAGGCGTCCGGCCGCGCCACCCGGCAGCGCCCATTCGATGTGGTCGGTCAGGATCGTGCCGCCGTGCGCGCTGGGAGCAAAGCGGTGCTCGTGGCGAAACTTTGCGAACGGGCCCTTCAACATCTCGTCGACGACCAACACGGGCTCGGCCAGCTCGGTGACGCGCACGAGCCACGTCTGCGTGCCAGGCATGGGCTTCATCTTGACCTTCAACTCGACCTCGCCACCCTCGACGAGCGGAAACTCGCCGGTGATCGAGACGAACTCTTGGCCATCCGACGCGATGCGCGCGGCATTGCGCGTGTCGAGATGGAAGTCGTAGACGGACTTGATCGG
>CAXNNM010000004.1:0-19202 GCA_964203735.1 Gaiellales bacterium
TTTTGGGCCCGGGCCCAAAATGTCCGCCTGGCTCTAATGAGTGCTCAGGTTGTGCGTCGCGCTTTGGCTTAAATAGACTGCTTTCCTCGGCCGATCAGGCACAACTGGTAGAGAATTGTGCGCTCTGTTGCGCGATCGGACAGAGCGCGTCGCACGTATGAGAAAAAACGCGACGAAGTCGCTACGAAGGTCCGCGCAAGGCTGCGAACAGTAGGCGATTGCGGCCGTGTTGAGTGATAAACGACATTCTGGGCCCGGGCCCAGAATGTCGCTAGCGACGCAAGAGGCGCAGGCCGTTCATCGTCACGATGATCGTCGAGCCCTCGTGGCCCAGCACGCCGAGTGGGAGTGGCACCTTGTCGAACAAGGTCAGGATCGCCAACGTCAAGATGACGCCGCTTGCGAAAACGAGGTTTTGACGCACGACGCGGCGCATGTGGCGCGCCAACTCGATTGCGTACGGGACGTCGAGGAGACGATCGGCCATCAGCACGACGTCCGCTGTCTCTAAGGCCTGGTCTGTGCCACGCCCACCCATCGCGATACCAACGTCTGCAACAGCCAATGCGGGTGCGTCGTTGACGCCGTCCCCGACCATGCCGATTTTGCCATTCGTCGCCAGCACGTGGATTTGCTCGACCTTCTTGTCGGGCAAAAGCTCGCCCAACGGATCATCGATGCCAATCTCGGCCGCCACACGATCGGCAACCACCTGGCGATCGCCCGACAGCATCGCCGTGCGAATCCCAAGATCCTTCAGCCGTCGAATCGTCTCGGCGGCCTCGGGTCGCAACTCGTCGGCCACCGCAATCGCACCAATCGGCACGCCCGCGCGCACAATGCCGACAATCGTCGCCGTCTGCACGCGCTCCCGAAAATCTCGCAACGGCCCCGACGTGTCGATGCCCTGCTCGGCGAGAAACTCGAGATTGCCCGCCAGCACAACCTGCCCCGCCACCGTCGCCTCGATTCCGCGACCAGCCCGCGCAGAGAATTGCTCGGGCTCAACGAGCGTCAATCCGCGCTCTGCGGCCTCAGCGGTAATCGCGGCAGCAAGGTGGTGCTCGCTACGACTCTCGACCGATGCCGCCAAAGTCAGCAGTTCCACCTCTGTCGTCTCACCAATCGTCATCATTTCGGTGACCGCAGGTCGGCCCTTCGTCAGCGTGCCCGTCTTGTCGAAAGCAATCGTGTTAAGCGCCGCAATCGCCTCCATCGGCCCCGACCCCTTGACGAGAATGCCGTGACGCGCACCGGCCGCAATTGCCGACAGCATCGTCGCTGGCACAGAAATCACAAGCGCACACGGCGACGCGACGACGAGCAGCGTCATCGACTGCAAGAACGCGTCATGGAAGCTATGCCCCAGCGCCAACAGCACCAGCAACGCGCCGCCACTGATCCCTAAGACGCCCACGACATAGAGCGGCTGATAACGATCGAGCATGCGTTGGGCGGGCGCCCGCTGCTCGCGCGCATCCTTGACGAGATCAATCACTTTCGCCAGCACCGTCTCATCGGCACGGCGCACGATCCGTACCTCGAGATAGCCATCGAGATTGACGGAGCCTGCCAAGACGTTCTCGCCCGCATCGCGCGGAACTGGCAGTGACTCGCCGGTGATGGCCGATTGATCAACCGCCGATTGGCCAAATGTGACGACGCCATCGACGGGAATCCGGTCGCCCGGGCGCACAATCGCGATCATGCCAACCTCAATCTCGTCTGCCGCGACCTCGCGTTCCGACCCATCCGCCTGCTTGATCAAGACCACCTCAGGCCGAAGATCCATCAACGCTCGAATTGACGCCTCGGTGCGACCAAGCGCGAACTCCTCGAGCACGTTGCCAAGCGAAAAGAGGAACAAGAGCACCGTTCCCTCCCAGTAGGCACCGACAGCGGCAGCCCCGGCAGCGGCGATCAGCATCAGGAGATCTACGTCGAGCTTGCGATTACGCAGGGAACCCAGCGTCGTCCGCAGAGCAAACCAGCCGCCTGTGAAGTAGGCGACGGCCCAGATCGGCAGGGCCGCCGTTTCGGAGAATCGCTCCACAACGACGCCAATCAGGAGCAATACAAGCGTGGCGGCGACGAAGCCGATCGCAACACGGTTCGGTGCATGTGTCAGCAGCGAAACGGTGTGTGCGAGCCGACGGGGCGCCAAGGATCGCCGAAGGCGCGTCCCAAGCGAATCCTGCCCTGCGAGCCGCAGGTACGGGCTCTCCAACTGCAAGCGGAGCAACTCGGCACGCAAGACGTCGGGGTCGTACGTGACATCGACCTGATCGTCGGTGCGCCCTGGCTGAACGCTCAGCACCCCTGGCAGGAGGCGCGCGCGCCGCTCGATGTCGGCCACATCGACGGGCGCGAGCGGACGATCGGCAAGAAACGGCATGGTCGCTGGCGATGCCATGTCTGGACGATAGCCGCGCTAGATGGGACCCCGGTGAGATGCCTGTTGCATCACGTATGGGGCTACCCCCATAGGTTCGCCGAATCCGTTACAGAACGGTTACAGTCTCTGCTCGGCGTGCTAGAGGAGACCGGGCTATGCGAGGTACCAACAAGCCAGTAGCGTTGATCGTGACGCTTTCGCTGACGCTGTCATTGGCACTCGTCGCTGCGCAAGGGTCGTTTGGTGCAGACACGACCACTGAACTCACCACCACGCTCTCAACCGCGACGGAGACCACCCCCGCGGCGTCCACGAGTGCCGAGACAACGAGCGCACCAGCGACGACGGCCGCTCAGAGAACAACGCCCACGAAAACCGTCGATGAGAGCACGCTCTCGATCGATCCGAGAGCAAGCCAGACCACCGATCCGTATGCGGAGGTGACGATCGAGGCAGCCTCGAAGCCCGGGACCAGCAACGTCACCCCCAACAGCAACCCGACAGGTCCACCGACACAGTCTGCTCCCGCCAGCGAGGCGAACGAGCCGAGCCTGTTGTTCGGGCAGGGACGCCAAGGCGTGATCACGGTTGCCGCCAAGTACGTGCTGCCAGCGCAGCAAAATCCGCATGGGATGACTGCTGGCTCGTTTCGTGTCACGACGACGTTGCCCGCTGGCCTAACCTATGTCCGATCCAGCACGGCTTACGAGTACGACAGCACCAGTGAATACGGGATGTCCTGTACGCCCGACGGGCAGAAGGTGCACTGCGTCGTCACGACGAGTTCCTCAGAGCGAGCCGCCGTGCTCCGCTCTGCCCGGACCATGCGCATCTTTCTCGTGGTGGGCGCGGCCAACGACCTCTTCAAGCCGGACGCCTCCGACAAGACGAATATCACAGCCTCTCTCGGTGACATCCAAGCCGAAATGTCGGTCGAGACGGTCGTGGGCACCCTGACCGATCAGACGACCGTGCCGGCGCTCGCCTCTGAGGGCTACCAACTACCTCGCCTGGCGGCATCGCTGCAGCAGATCGACAACGTAGGGCACAAGCGGGTGTTCCGATTGGTCTTTCACAACATCGGCGGACTGCCCGTAGTCCCGGTCGGCAAGAACGCATCGTTGGATATCACCGAGATTCTTCCAGGAAAGGACCCGGCGATTCCCTTCTCGGTCACCGGGGACGGCTGGACCTGCGACGAGCTATCCGAAAAAACCACGGAACCGACGAGGTGCACGTCGCGGCAGCGGCTCGAACTCGGCGCGGCCAGCACGCCACTCACGGTCACCTGGTACCCACTTTCGGGCCGCTCGGCCAAGGAGCGTGCGACCTACTACGATTGGACGCTTTCGAGCAAGGCCTCGTGGACAACCACCGAGAAGATCGGTGGGAAGACCAAGCGCTACGGCGGCCAACGCTGTCAGACCCATCCCTATCGCTGGCGTCTTCGCCACCTCACACCTCCCCGCCTCGACACGCACATCCTCGCCGGTAAGGGGCTCGACATTCGCCAAGGCGGATCGCAGGAAATCACCCTGCGAATCGGCAACATCGGACAGACGCCAGCTACGAATGTCGGTCTGCAGATTGCGCTGCCGACGCACACCACACTGACGACGAGAAATCCGGCCTGGACGTGCACCGCGGGTACCAGCAGCGCTGACTGTGTGGCGACCGGCCTGAGTATCCAACCCGGCAAGCGGATCGTGCTGAAGGTTACGGTCAGTGCGGCCGATGATGCCCACGTCGGCCACGGCCGGCTGCGGGTGATACCACGCGCCACTGCCGATGCGAGCCCGGTCGGGCGCTCAATTCCGATCACAATCAAAGACATTGGCGATCCCGAGGCGACCCCGACGCTGCAGTTCGCGCGCACGGGTGGCGGCTGGCGCACCTGGAGCAACGGATCCGTCACGAAGGTCATGGTCGGCGAAGCCCTTAGCTACCGCGTGCAGATCACGAATCGTGGCGGCAACATCGTCCCCGAAGGCAACGAGGTACGCATCTCTCAAGACATCGGCAGCGGCCTGTCACTGATCAACGCCGAGGCGAGCAATGGCGGTACCTGCGCGATCAAGCCGCTGGTCTGCACCATCACCACCGCCACCAGCGTCGCTCCCGGACAGCAGATCGGCATCGTCACGATCACGGTCGTGCCACGCAAGACCACCAAGCGCGCCGCGCTCGGCTTGATCACTACGACGATCGAAGGCGAAAAGGGCAACGAGACCGTCCCGGTGCCGGTCAAAGTGATTCCCACGGATCGCACTCTGCGCGTCTCTTCGCACATCAAGCTGATCCCCGACGTCGGCGGCAAGGGCGACATCGAACTCCGTGTCACTAACCTCCAGCCGAAGGGCACCTCCGTCGAGAACATCACAGTTGAGATGCCGCTGCCCAAGGGTATCGTCGTCGACAGTGTCGATGGCAACCTGTGGAGCTGCTCGATCGCGTCTGGTCGCACAACCTGCGCGTTTGGAGCCACGCTGCCCGGACGCACGAAGACGCCCGTCGCACACATCACAATCAAGGATGTCGGCTCGGCGCGCGCAACACACAAGCCGGCGCCACTCCTATGGCGCGCCGAGGGCTCCACGGTTGGCAGTGGGAAGCGCGAGTACGGCATCTCCCACCTTCGCCTACCGATCCGCAAGGCGATCCGGATAGCCGCTGAGGCCTCGCCAAAATCGCTCGCCCCCTCCAAGCGCCCGAAGCACCTGCGTTCCGTCGTCCTGACCGGCTCGAACAGCGTCGGCAACGGCGTCTCCCTCGACTATCAGTGGAAGCAGCGCTGCACCACGGCCGCGGACGACATTCCGGCCTGCGCCCGGCACGGCAACGCACCTGCGGTCCGCATCACCAGCCGAACGGCGGCAGTGGCCCGCGCGCTGGTCCCCTCCGTCGTCAAGCGCACTATCTTCGTCTTCGAGCTCACGATCAGCGATGGCAGTTCTACGCAGTCGCAAATCGTGACCGTCTCGGCAGCGCCGAATGCGACGCTCGAGCAGGGCGGTGAAAAGCGGACGTCGGCGTTGAAGGCGGGAACCGCGAGCCTGCTCGCGGCGCAGAAAGCCGCACATCAGTCCGCCGAAAAGAAGCGTGCCCAAAGCGCAAAGCGGTCGGCCAGCGCGGAGCGCTCCAAGCAGAAGGCCGGCGCCAGCAATGCGAAGGCCGTCGTTGCGAATACCGCCAAGGTCGGTATCGGTGGCGCCTCGCTGGTGCTGGGCGCACCCGGGCAAGAACTGCCGCTAACCGTGCAAATCCTGAAGGGCTCCGGCTCGCACCAGATCCGTTGGGCGCAGGTCGCCGGCACGACTACGGAGATCCGCGACCACACCTCCCCGACCGCCACAGTGCGCCTGCCAACGGCCGACGGCGTCGTCGCATACACGGCGACGGTGACGAACAGCGCCGGGCAACAGAGCGTTGCACAGGTGACCGTCAACGTCGGCCCGACGACGATCAGCAAGGCTACGATGCCGCAGTACTGCTCGCTCGTCACCGCCGTCGGACCCGGCAAGTCGGTCGACCTCGGCCCCTCCATCACCGCCCAGTTCGGCAAGGTCTCCGCTCCACCAAGCAGCACCGTCAAGGCATGTAAGAGCAACGCCCGCGCGGCCACGCGCCAGTCCACCAGCGGCAGCTTCTCCGGCTCCTCCTTCAGCATCGGTAGCCTCGAAGTCACGCGCGCATCAGGGTCGTACTCCCCCGCCGGCGTCGAGATCACGGAGGGTACGCTCACGCTGCCTTCCTCATGGAATACACCGCCCCTCCAGATCGGGTCGACGCCGCTAAGCCTCGTCTTCCCCGGCAACGGACAGGCCACGCAACTGAGCGGGTCCATCACGACACCGAGCTTCGCCTTCCTGCAGCTGCCAACCGGCTGGTCCGGATCCACCACGCTGACGTTCGCTCCCGGCGACGGCGGGCAGACCACCGGCACGGCCACGCTGTCGGCGCTCGATGGAAACGGCGGCACCGTGTCGATGACGGGCTCGGTCTCGACCAGCGGGACGTTCTCTCTGTCGGCGACCGCGGACAACCTGATCACGATCGGCAGCACGCCGCTCGACCTCTCCGGCTCCGTCAGCAACGCCACGGGCACGACGGTCTCGCAGATCACGGGCAGCATCGCCCAGCCGATCACCCTCGCCACCGGCGTCAAGTTGACGACACTGACCACCGCCTGGAACGGCGGCGGCGCAACGACCACCGGCACTGCTGCCACGCCGGCGGTGACGGGCCAGGCCGTGATCGCGCTGCAGAGCGGCGAGGAGACGCCGACGGCACTGAACGCCAATCTCTCATACGCCAGCACGACCAACTGGAACATCACGGTCACCGCAAGCGGCGGTCCGACCTGGCAGCCGATCAGCGGGCTGCAGGTGCAGCCGTCCGACTTCTCCGGCGCCATCGCGAAGGCCAACGGCAACTGGCAATGGGACATCGAGGCCGACATCCCCACGTGGAATGTCACGTCGATCCTGACGCTCAGCGACTTGAAGCTCGACCTCTCGAACTCCTGCGCCTCCACCACGCTGATCTGCCCGGCTGCCGACATGTTCATGCTGATCTCAACGGACGTCGCGCTCGACGCGCCGCTCGGCGTCGAGGTCAACGCCGCCGCATCTGCCGTCTTCGGCGTCGGCGGTAAGCCCGGCTTCTCGCTCTACGCGGGTTTGACAAGTGATCTCGAGATTGCACCGGGCGTCTCGCTCGGATCACCATCGTTTGCCGTCAACTACGACCTCCCCGCGGGAACCGTGCTGCCCACCACCGGCATGCCGAGTTTCAGCAGCTCGAGCGAAAGCGGTTGGAACGTCAACGTACTCGGCAGTCTGTCCGTGCCCGGCCTCGGCAGCTTCGGAGACATCGCCGCGAACTTCTCCTCCGTGGGCATCAGCCTCGGTGGCTGGGATCCCAACGGCGTCAGCCTCGGCGGATCGAGCAACGGCACCCAGTCCGGCACTGCCTTCGGCTGGTCCTCGTTCGCCGCCACAATGACGGCGACCCTGCCGAACTTCGGCGTACAGAAGCTCAGCATGCAGCCCGGCGAGTTCTCGATCCAAGGCGGCTACACGGCACCAACGTGGTGGGATCAGATGACCAACGGATCGCTCGGCATGATGCTCGGCACGATCCAGTTCGATCCGGAGACCGGCTTTTTCAACGCTAAGATCGACTTCGGCGGTGGACACTCGATTCCGGCGGGTGGTTCGCAATTAGCGGTCAGCTCACTCTTCTTCGACATCCAGTTCAACACGACGGGACTGACTGTCTCGGCCGGCGGCACGACCGATCTCAGCATTACGGCACTCGGTGGCTCCTCGCAGACCGCCCCCACGCTGACCTTCGAGATCTCCTTCGATATCGGCACGAATGCGCTCAGCGGCACGCTGGACTTCCAAGACGCGACTGGCTGGAACAATGCCTTCGGCGTCGACGGGCTCGTGATCGACAATCTCGCGATCTCACTTGGCATCACGCTTGATCCGCCCATCCCACTACCGTCGCTCGGGTTATACGCCTCGGGCGACCTACCACCGTCGCTGATGCAGGCATTCGGCGTCGATAACGGCGTGCCGATCTCGATGACGGCCGACCTGTCAGAGGCCACGCCCTGCCTTGCGATCGCGGTTGGCTCGTCGACCGGCAGCACGCCAATCATGGACATCGGCGGCGGCGCTCTAACCGCGACGTACTTCGAGTTCTCCGTGGCGCCGGATGGCTGCACGGTGGGTACGTCCACGATCCCGGCCGGCATGTCATTTGCGTTCGACGGAGCAGTCTTCGGCACCACGGTCGACGTCTCCGCATCACTCCAGCTCGACCCCACGATCTTCAATGCGTCTCTCAAAATCGGCGCCTTCTCGATCCCTGGAACCGGCGGCGCGATTTCGTTCCAAAACACCATCATCACGGTCGGACTAAACACGGCGACGAACACCGACTCGGTGAGTTTCGCCGGCGGCTTCTCGATGTTCGGCACCACGATCGATGTCAGCGGCAGCCTGACCAAGACCCCCGATTCTGTCACCGCGAGTCTGCAGATTTCACAACCACAACCGCTCACGGTCGCAAGCTTCTCACTGTCGAACCTCATGATCTCCCTCAATGTTGAGTACGGCCCCGGCATCGAGAACCTCTCCGTCGCCGCAGCGGGCGACATGAACATCATGGGGACGATCCTCGATGTGTCGATGGCCGCGACGATTGACAATGGCATCGTCGAATACGTTGACGTCTCCGCCACACTCCAAAATCTGACGCTGGGGCCGGCAACGATGAACGGCTCCTTCAACGGCTCCTACACCGCGACCACGAACAACTTCGACGTCAATGCCGACGTCATGCTGGCCGTCGGTGGATTCTCGATGCAGGCGACGCTCGAGATCTCACCGCAATGCGTCGCATTCACCGGCTCGCTCGACATCCCGAGCGTGTTCAGCGCACAGCTCGCAGGAACGATGATCTACCAGGCCGGCTGCAGTGAGCAGGTAACGAACGCCGCCGGCACCGCTGTCACCGGCGGCCCGGGCGACTTCTCGTTTGCTGCCGACAACGTCGCACTATCTGTGGCAGGCTTCGATATCGGCGGTAGCGTCGGCGTCGGGAGTGTCGGTGGCGACTTCTACGCCACCGTCGCCGCCTCAGTCGACCTCCTGCCACAGGGATCGAACGACGAGGTCAGTGTCCAGGGTGCTTTCCAGTCGAACGGCGACTTCTCGTTCAACGGGCAGGGCGAGCTCGACATCGGTGGCTTCATGCTGCAGGTGCAGGTCGCCGTCGCCAGTCAGGGCGGCAACGAGAGCATCTCCGGTAGCGCCGATCTGGCGCTCGCCGGCATTGCCAACGTCAGCATCGCCGGTCAATTCACCATGAATGGCGGGCAGGAATCGATTGTCCTGACGGGCTCGGAGAACATCTCGATGGGCGGCTTTAACATCTCGAACGCCCAATTCACCCTCAGCGAGACGCCGACAGCGATCGGTCTGCAGGCGTCGCTTGCGATCAACCTCGACGTCGTTAGCGTCAACGGCACGCTCACCTTCATTGAAAACGGCAACGCCCCGCCGCTTTACTACCTCGCCGCCGACGGCGACCTCAATATCGGCGTCGCCGACCTGGTTCTGAATGCGATCTTCACGAACTGCACCGACTCGAGCTGCTCGACGCCGGCCAACGCCACCTCACTGACGATGACGGGCGACGCGACGATCTTTGGCACCGCGTTCAATCTGCCGACCTTCTTCATCTCGTCCGATGGAATCTTTTCGATCAGCTCCAGTTCGAGCGGCAGCGCCTGCACCGGTACGATGACGATTCCTCTCATCACGCAATTGCAGGGATGCTTCGCCTACACCGAGTACCTCGACATCTCGAACGTCGCACCGTACTTCGCGACCACGGACACCGCCACCCTGTCTGTTAACGGTGATCGCTGGAACTTCTCTGATGGCCCCGAGGAATGCTGCTGCAAGGTCTGTTGGTGGATGGGTGGTGACTGCACGCAGATCTGCATTCCAGAAGGTGGCTGGACTTCCTGGAGCAGCTTGGGGTCCTTCTCAGCCGGAATCGAGTTCACGGCTGATCCGTTCTCGCTTGGCATCGAGTTGTTCGGCACGTGGTTCACGATCTAGCCGAAGTAGATGGGCTAGCGTGTGCGTGTGTTGATACTCGAGATTGCAACTCTGGTCGTCTTGATCGTCGCCGCAAAGCGCCTGCCACCGCCGACGACTAGCGCCTCGCCACGCCTCCTCTCAACACTGGCAGCGGGCGCTTTGGGCAGTTTCGCGATCGCGCTGTCGGCGATGATTATCGTCCGATCCGAGCTCGTCTTTGGCATCGCACTGCTAGTCGCTGGCTTGCTAGGAGCCTCGTTTCTCTGGCTTGTTCGAGGCGGCTTTGAGCCCGACGAAGAGGACGGCGACGAGCCACCGGTCGAACCTCCGAGCACAGACCCCAACGGGGCTCAGCGACGCTTTCTTCGCAAGGTGGTGCGGCCCGTTTCATCTCGAACACCGAGCGGGCGTCGCTAGCGACAAACCGAGCGGGAATCAGCTGTCGGTCGGGGGGTGTCGAATCAGGCCCAGAGGCAAGCTTGGCAGCGCTCTTGTCCGCGCTGTTCACTGCGGTCATCACAGCCTGCTTGTCTGTTGTCCTCGTGGCACGCTGTTCGCCGATCTCAGCGTGCGCTGACGGAACAACATCCGTGACAATCGTGCGTACCCCGTGCCAGCCAAAAACAATCGCCACGGCAGCAACCGCAATCACGATAGTGAAAGTCGGACCACCGGCATGATTGTAAAGAGGATTCACGCACTCTATGCTCACCTTTGTCGCCGAAGAGGGTCGGCGCAGATAAGGGGAGGAAAACGTGTCGAAGTTTTCGTCATTTCCACTTGTCTGTGCCCTGCTCGCACTCGGTTTTGCTCTGATCGCCCTCTCCGCCCCCGGGAGTGCATCCGCACAGCTCGCGGAAGCCGAGAACCTCTCGCCCGTTCCACGTGCGGTGACCAATCGGTCCGACGCAACAACGACGGTCCCCGAAGCAATCGTTGAAATTCAGGCGACATCAAAAAATGGCACCAATGTCGTGGTCTCGACCACCGACCCCACAGCACCACCCCTGGAATCCGCACCTCCTACCGTCACCGATCCAAGCCTGAAATTCGCGGAAGGGCGCGAAGGGGTAATCACCGTGGCCGCCAAATATGTGCTGCCAAAGCCCTACAGCCCGCACGGAATGACAGCAGGCTCGTTCCAGGTCTCAACGGTACTGCCAGCGGGACTCACGTTCGTCCGCGCGACATCGGAATATGAGTATGACATTACGAACGATTACGGAATGTCGTGTGCTGCAGACGGACAAACCGTGCACTGCACAGTGACAAGGCAAACAATGGGCGCCTCCCGCATTCTGCGCTCGGGTCGCACGATGCGGGTCTTCATCGTCGTCAAGACACAGGACAATCTGATCAAGCCAGACGCCACCGCCAAGACCGACATCACTCAGTTGCTTGGCGACATCACGGCCAGCGTCGCGGTCCACACCGAGGCCGGCAAACTCACGGACACCGCCACCAAGCCCGCCATCGCGACCGCTGGCTATCAGCTCCCGCTCCTCGCTACAACGCTCGAGCAGATCTCTAACCGTGGTCACGTTCGCACCTTCCACCTGGTCTTCCACAACATTGGTGGCCTTCCCGCTGTTCCTGTCGGCAAGAATGCCGCAATCTGGTTCACGGAAGCGCTCCCAGCCAAAGATCCCGCTGTTCCATTCTCGATAACGGGTAAGGGTTGGACGTGTGACGAGGCTTCTCAGAAAACGTCAAATCCCACGAGATGCTGGACGAAAAACCGGCTCGAAGTCGGAGCGGCGAGCGAACCATTGACCGTAACGTGGTATCCCGTCGCCGACCGCACACCCAGCACACCCAGCACACCCAGCACACGAGGGCAGTTGTACAAATGGGACCTCCAGACAAAGGCCTCCTGGACGACCATGGAGAAGACCACATCTACTGGCAAAGCAAAACGTGTCGGCGGACAGCGCTGTCAGTCCCACCCATACAACTGGCGCCTGCACCATTTGACTCCAGCACGGCTCGACATCAACATCCTCGCCGCCAACGGAATTGACATCCGCCAGAGCGGATCTCAATCCGTGGCTCTTCGTGTCAGCAACATTGGCCAGGAACCGGCCAAGCGCGTCGGCATACGCATCTTGCTGCCGGCACTGACTACCCTGACCACGCGCAACCCCAATTGGACCTGCACGATGGGCACTGGAAGTGCCGTCTGCACCACTCCTACGACGTTGAACCCCGGAAAGCACACCGGGTTCAATGTCACCGTCACTGCCGCCGACAACGCGAAGGTTGGTCGCGATCGACTCCGTGCGGCACCGTTTGCAGCGCGTGACATCGATTCGATCGCGCGCTCGGTACCAATGGTGATCAAGGACATCGGGGACCCCGAAGCTACACCGACGCTTCAGTTTGCCCGTGCGGGAGGCGGATGGCGCACCTGGAGCAACGGCAGCATCACGAAAATCCAGGTCGGCGAAGCACTCACCTACCGCGCACTGATCGTGAACCGTGGCGGCCATGTGGTGCCGGCTAACACCACGGTGCGGATCGCACAGGCCATCGGAAGTGGCGTATCGCTTGTTCGCGCCGACGCCAGCAATGGTGGCACGTGCTCGCTGAAGCCCCTCGCATGCACGATCACACCGCTATCCGACGTGGCCGTGGGGCAACAGATCGGCACCGTCACGATCACCGTCATCCCCCGTACGGTCACAAAACATGTCAATCTCGGCGCAATCACGACCACGGTCGACGGCGAACCTGGCAACGAGACCGTCGACGTGACGGTGCACGCGATTCCAACCGCCCGAACGATTCGAGTCTCGTCAAACACCACGAGAATCCCCGACATTGGCGGATTTGGTGACATCGACCTGCGCGTCGTAAACCTCCAGCCCAAGGGGTCTCCCGTCGAGAACATCGTCGTAAACATGCCGCTACCCAAGGGCATCGTCGTGGACTCTGTCGAAGGTAGCCATTGGACGTGCACCACCACGAGTGGCAAAGCGCAATGCCGCTTTGACAGCGTGCTACCGGGACGCACCAAGTCTCCAGTTGCCCACATTCGTGTCAAGGCAACAGGCTCAGCGAGCGAAACTCCGAAGCCCCTGCCGCTGATCTGGCGCGCCAGTGGCACCGCCGTCGGTAGTGGACACTACGAGTACGGAGTCGCCCGCCTTCGACTGCCGATCCGCAAGGCAATTCGAATCCGCGCCTCGGCTATGCCGACAGCGCTTGCGGCAGCGAAAAGCCCTCAGCATGTTCACTCGGTAGTCCTGACTGGCTCCGAGAGCGCAGGCAATGGCGTTGCGCTCGACTACCACTGGCGACAGCGCTGCACCACAGCGTCAGACGTCGCTGGTCTATCGATCTGTGCCAAGCACGGCTTAGCTCCCAAGGTGCGGGTGACCAGTCCCACCGCCGCCGTGGCACGGGCGCTGGTGCCGTCCGTGACTCAACGAACAATGTTTGTGTTCGAGTTGACAATCACGGATGGTAGTTCGACGCAATCGGAGTTCGTGACCGTATCCGCCGCCGCGAAATCCAAGCTCAAGCAGGGTGGCGAAGGCAAGACATCCGGAGGCAAGGCCGACACCGCACAAAAACGTGCCTCACAACAGGCCGCCCAACGAGCCGCGGAGAATCTCCGCCAAACACACGCGAAGCAGGACGCGAGTAACGCACGCAGCAAACAGAGTTCCGGTTACAACAAGGCAAAGGCTCAGGTAGTAAGTGCTGCGAAAGTGGCAATCGGCGGCGCCTCGCTGGTCCTTGGAGCCCCTAAAAAGGACCTTCAGCTATCGGTTGCCATCCTCAAGGGGTCTGGCCCACACAAGATCCTCTGGCAACAAGTCGGTGGCACACCAACCGGGATCCAAAACCACACCTCGGCAACCGCAACCGTTCGTCTACCGGCCACGATGGGCGTCGTCACGTATACCGCCACTGTCACTAATCCACGCGCACAAAACAGCGTCGCGCAGATTACTGTCAACGTGGGGTCGACGACGATCAGCAGCTCGGCGACCCCCAAATACTGTTCGTTCGTCACCACGGTCGGCGCCGGCAAATCTCTCAACCTTGCGCCAACGATCTCCGCCACCTTCGGAAAAGTCTCGGCACCACCCGCTGAGACCAAGCAGTCCTGCACAAGCGGAGCTCGCTCAGCGACACGCCAGTCGACCAGTGGAAGATTCTCCGCCTCAACGTACAAAATCGGCAGCCTGACAATCACCAACGCCGCTGGCAATTATTCGCCAGCAGGCATCGAGATCACGTCGGGCACACTTAAGTTCCCAGCCGCCTGGAACATGGCGCCAATGTCTGTCGGCACGACACCACTCAGTCTCGTCTTCTCAGGCAACGGCCAAGCGACGCAGCTGACCGGATCGATTTCCACGCCAAGCTTCGCCTTCTTGACCCTGCCCACCGGTTGGTCGGGTACCACCAGACTGACGTTTGTTCCGGGCAACAACGGCCAGACAACGGGTAGAGCGGAGATGACTGCGCTCGATGGCAACGGCGGCACAGTCGCCCTCTCCGGCACCATGAGTACCAGCGGCTCATTCTCGCTAAACGCCACCGCCGATAAACTGATCACGGTCGGCTCCACCCCGCTCGATTTCTCGGGATCTGTCAGCAATACGACAGGCGCGACCGGTGCAACCGTGTCGCAGATTAGTGGCAGCATCGCCAAGCCCATCACGCTCGCCACCGGCGTTCAGCTGACAACCCTGACTGCGACGTGGAATGGTGGTACGCAGCCAGCGCCAGCCGGCAGCAAAGCTGCGACCACAGGTCCGGTGGTCACAGGACAGACAGTCGTCTCCCTGCAAAGCGGCTCGGAGACACCAACCGCGCTCACCGCAAATCTGTCGTACACGAGCACGACCAACTGGAGCGTCACGCTGACCGCGAGCGGCGGCCCAACGTGGCAGCCGGTGAGTGGCCTGCAGGTTCAGCCATCGGACTTCTCAGGCGCGATTGCTCAGGTCAACGGAGCGTGGCAATGGAACATTAAGGCCTCCATACCGACCTGGAACGTAACGTCAATTCTGACGCTGACCAACATCACGCTCGACCTCACTAACTCGTGCCCGTCGACCACGCTGATCTGCCCGAAGTCGAACATGTTCATGCAGGTCTCGACGAACGTGGCTCTCAACGTCGCGCTCTCCCCGATCCCCAACATCTCGATCAGCGCGGAGGCAAGCGCGATCTTTGGGATCGGCGGCTCTCCCGGATTTTCGCTCCATGCCGAACTAACCAAGGACTTGAACATTGTGCCGGGAGTGTCCCTCGGCTCACCGTCCTTCGCGGTCAACTACGGCTTACCGTCAGACGTCACTCTGCCCACCACCGGCCTACCGTCATTTAGTGGCTCGAGCGATGGCGGTTGGAACATCAATGTCCTCGGCAGTCTCACCGTGCCTGGGCTCGGAAACTTCAGCAGCATCACAGCCAGCTTCTCCCAACGTGGAGTGAGCCTCGGCGGATGGGATCCCAATGGCGTCAGCCTCGGGGGGCCGAGCAATGGCTCGCAGTCAGGTACAGCCTTTGGCTGGTCGTCATTCGCCGCGAACATGACCGCAAATCTGCCGAACTTTGGCATGCAGACCATCAGGCTCAAGCCCGGCATGTTTTCCATCCAGGGAAGCTATACAGCCCCCACCTGGTGGGCTGAGATGACGAAGCCGGCGAACCCGCTTGCCAACATGCTCGGCACCGTCCAATTCGACCCAGCGACGGGATTCTTCAAAGCCAAGATCGATTTTGGTAGCGGGTATTCGATCCCCGCCGGCGGATCCTCCCTTGCCATCTCATCCCTGTTCTTCGAAATCCAGCTCAATACAACTGGACTCACGGTCAGTGCGGGCGGCGTGACGGATCTCAGCGTATCGGCGCTTGGCGGATCCACCCAGACAGCCCCCACGCTCACCTTCGAAATCTCGTACGACATCGCCCTCAATGCGCTGAGCGGCACGCTCGAATTTCAGGCTGCTACTGGTTGGAACGATGCCTTTGGCGTGGACGGACTCGTCATTGATGACCTCGCGATCTCGCTCGGCATCACGCTCCTCCCGCCGATCCCCTTGCCCAGCATTGGACTCTACGCCTCTGGCGAACTGCCTCCATCATTGACACAGGCGTTCGGTGTCGAGAGCGGTGTGCCCATCTCAATGACTGCAAAACTCTCAGAGTCCACGCCGTGTCTCGCGATCGCTGTCGGCTCCTCCACGGGCACGAACCCGATCATGAGCGTCGGCGACGGGGCGGTGACGGCGTCGTACTTCGAGTTTGCCATCGCTCCTAATGGCTGCACCGTGGGGTCGTCGACAATCCCCGCCGGCATGTCGCTCGCATTCGACGGAACGGTGTTTGGCACGACCGTAGACGTCGCAGCATCCCTCAGTCTCAACCCGACAATCTTCGTCGCATCGCTCACTGTCGGCGCGTTCTCAGTGCCCGGAACGGGTGGTTCTATTTCGTTCCAAAACACGACAATCAGCGTCAACCTCAATGCGGCAACCAACACCGATAGCGTCGCGTTCTCCGGCGGCTTCTCGATGTTCGGAACGACGATCGATGTCAGCGGTCAACTCACAAAATCGCCTACGTCGGTAAACGCCAGCTTGAAGGTCTCCCAGCCACAGCCGCTGACTGTGGCAGGCTTCTCGCTGTCGAATCTAATGATCGCAGTCGATGTTGAGTACGGGCCCGGCGTCGAGAAGGTCTCGGTCGCAGCATCGGGCAACATGAATGTGATGGGCACGACGCTCGCCGTTGGCTTCGCCGCCAAGATTGATAACGGCATCGTCGAATACGTTAACGTCAGAGCCAATCTCGAGAACCTCACGCTCGGGCCAGCGACGATGAATGGAACCTTCAATGGTTCCTACACGGCCGCTACCAACGCGTTTGATGTGAACGCCGCCGTAAACCTCACGGTAGGCGGATTTTCGATGCAGGCCACGCTCGCGATTAGCCCACAATGCGTCGCATTCACCGGCTCACTCGTCATGCCGAACGTCTTCACGGCGCAGCTTGCAGGCACGATGATTTACCAAGACGACTGTACTCAGCAGGTGCTCAACGGGAACGGGCAGCTCGTCAACGGCTCTCCTGGGGATTTCTCATTCGGCGCCAACAATGTCAAGCTTCAGGTTGCGGGCTTCGAGATCGGCGGCGCCGTCAATCTCGGCAGCGTCGGTGGCACGTTCTACGCGGGCGTTGCCGCGAAGATCGACCTCTCTCCACAGAGCGGGACTGACTTGATCGAGGTCCAAGGCTCGTTCGATTCGACAGGAAACTTTGCGTTCGCCGGCCATGGCAATCTTGACATCGCGGGTTTCTATCTTGACGTCGCCGTCGCCGTCTCGAATCAGAATGGCAACCAGAGCGTTTCCGGCAGCGCAACGCTGAACCTTTCGGGCGTCGGGTCCGTCTTCATATCAGGACAGTTCGTATCCGCGAACGGCCAGGTCTCCACAACACTCACGGGAGCCGCAGACATCACGCTCGGCGGATTCAATATCGCGAACACCACCTTTACCCTCAGCCAGACGCCGGCCGTAGTCTCTCTCCAAGCAGCGCTCGCAATCAACGTCGGCGTGGCGAGCGTCAACGGCACAGCCACCTTCATCGGAACTCAAGGCAGCGCACCTCTCTATTACCTCGCCGCCGACGGCAATCTCAACATCCCTATCGCGGATCTCACGCTCAGCGCGATCTTCACGAACTGCACGAATTCGACTTGTTCTACGCCCGCCAACGCCACGTCGCTGACGATGAGTGGTAAGGCGAGCATCGGCGGTACCACGTTCGCTCTGCCGAGCTTCTACGTCGACTCCGCGGGTAACTTCTCGATCACGTCGAACGCATCTGGTAGTGCCTGCACCGGCACGATCACGATCGCGGGGGTCACCCAAGCGCAGGGCTGTTTTTCCTACACCCAATACCTACTGATCTCGAATAACTCTCCGTACTTCGACGTATCGGCGTCCGCGACTCTTACTGTCAACGGCGCCCGCTGGGACCTTCTTGGCGGACCATTGTCGTGCTGTTGCGAGGTCGATTGGGGGGCTTTAGGACGCTCAGAGATCTGCGTTCGACAAGGCGGTTGGACGAATTGGGAGAGTTGGGGTTCGTTCTCGGCCGGGATTAGTTTCACCGCGGATCCGTTCTCGCTCGGCATCCAGATCTTCGACATTTGGTTCAAAATCTAGGTCGCCGTGTCCGATCGCGTTTACGCGTACTGGGCCTCGTGGAAACAACGCTGGTGATCTTGGTCGTCGAAGGAGTACGCCCGACACCACCTAGCGTTGGTGCCCCCCGAACACCGACCCCGTTGGTCGCCAGCGCCACGTTTTTCGCAAGGCAGCACGCCCCGTCTCGCCTCACCCACCGGGCGGGAATCAGCTGTCGGTCGGCGGCGTCGAATTAGGTGGAAAGGATGGCTTGGTGGCGTGCTTTTCTGCGGCCTTCTCTGCTTTTTTCGCAGCCCGCTTCTCGCCGACTTCGGAGCGCGCTGAGGCCACCGCGTTCGTGACAATCGCACGTCCCCCACGCCAGCCAAAGAAGATCGCCACAGCGACGACCGCAATCGCGATGCTCCACGCCGTCATCACCAGCTGCTGCGTCAGCGAGTAGGCCGCTACGACCTTCGGGTCGGCAACATCGGCGAGCGCGAGTGTCGTCAACGTCTGGGTAACGCCCACACCACCGGGCGTAACGGCCGTCAGTGTGGCGAGCGAATTGGCAGCGTCGTTGAGGATGATCGCGTGCAGCGAGACGGGGATGCCATAGCCCCACATGAAAAAGCCGACGACCGCATTCTGGAAGAAGTAGGCGATCATCTGCAGAAGCAGTACGGAGAAGATGTAGACCCGCGGCGTCCGCAACACGGCCGCTCCCTGCTTGAGTTTGTGCAGTTCGGGCACCAAGCGTTGTCTCAGCAGCTTGATCAGTAGCACAACCGCCACGACCGCAATAATCGCCACGATCACCAGCCCCAACAGGTGCGTGCGAAGCCCACCAATCGCCTCATTGAGGGCACCCGAGATGGTGATGAAGAGGTACGTATAGGTAAACGCACCCATCACGGCGTAGAAGATCTGATCGACACCGAAACCGGAGGCCATGCCCGGCACCGTCGCTCCTGGCAGCACGGCCAAGAACATGAACAGCATCGTGACCGAGCCAAGATTCAACGGCAG
>CAXNNM010000005.1:0-18354 GCA_964203735.1 Gaiellales bacterium
GCGTCCCGCGGGCTCAGTGGCAGAACACGTGGTTGTGCTGCAGGCGGACATTATGGGCCCGGGCCCATAATGTCCGCCTGCAGCACAACCACGTGTTCTGCCACTGAGCCCGCGGGACGCACTGGTACGAGCGTCCCACTCCGACACCCAGACCCGATCGACCCAGAGACCCGACGCACCCAACCCAAAAACCTGGAGGATAAACACCCAGAGTTTTGGAGGCAGAACAACCTGGACAGTCCTAGCAGCCGAAGATTGGTCGCACCAATTTTGTGAGTCTGCCATGCTCCGCGTATGACAGAGCGCTTTCTCATCACAGGCGGCCTCGGCTGCATCGGCGCGTGGGCCGCACACGAGTTGCTCGCAGAAGGCGTGGAGGTCGTAATCGCCGACCTCGGTACCTCGGATCATCGCCTGCGCAACCTCGTTGGCGCCGATCCCACCGGCCTGACCCGCGACCCACTCGACATCACCGATCCGACCGCAGTGATGGCCTGCTTTGACAAGCACCAGCCAACACACCTTGTCCACCTCGCTGCCCTCCAGGTGCCGTTTTGCAAGGCCGATCCCATCGGTGGAGCCCGCGTCAACGTCGTTGGTTCAATCGCTCTGATGGAGGCGGCTGTCGAGCATCTCGGTGACAGCACCTTCGCCTACGCGAGCTCGGTCGCAGCCTACGGCGGCGAGGACGAACCCACGGTTGATGGCACGGCTGCGGCCGATCCGCAGGGCAAGCCGCACACGCTCTATGGCGTCTACAAACGCGCTAACGAAGACTCGGCTGCGGTGTACCACGCCGATCGTGGACTCTCGTCGATTGGGCTGCGCCCCTACGTCGTCTATGGCGTTGGGCGCGACCAAGGCGTCACGTCTTCGCCGACCTCCGCCATGCTCGCTGCGGCCCGCGGTGAGGCATTCCACATCCCCTTCGGAGGCCGAGCCGTCTATCAGCATGGCCGCGATGCGGCCCGCGCCTTTATCGCCGCCGCGCGCTGCGATTACGACGGCGCGACCGTCGTCAACCTGCCGGGCGACGAGGTCTCGATGGACGAGATCATCACCTCGATTCGCGCAGTGCTGCCGGGCGCCGAATTGACGCTCGACGATGTTCAGTTGCCATTTCCCCCCGCCGTCGACTCGACCGATTTTGCGCGCGTCGTCGGCGACGTCGAGCGCTACCCCCTCGACGCTGGCGTTGCCGACACGATCGAGCGCTTCCAAGCGCTGATTGCTGCAGGCGCCGAAATCGTTCCGCAACGCTAGGTCGACGTTGACTGGGACCGCGGCAGTGCCGCAACGGATCGGGGAGCGCCTGCCGCTCCTGCTCGGACTATTGTTGGCCTCGCTGACCCTACGTCCGCAGGTGGTTGGGCTCGGACCACTGATCCCCGATATCCAAGCGTCGCTCGGCATGTCTCATGCCGCTGCCGGCTTGCTGATCACGATCCCCGTGCTCTGCCTCGGCGTGTTTGCTCCGATTGCACCCGTCTTGGCTGGTCGGATCGGTGCCGTGCAGGCCGTCACGGTGGCAGTGGTGCTGATCGCGACGGCCGGCGTACTCCGCGTGGCGATGGACGGCACAGCAGGCATCCTGCTCTGCACCTTTGTGCTCGGCGCCGGCATGGGGCTCGGCAATGCGCTGATGGTCGTGGCCGTCAAGGAGCGCTTCGCCGACCACCCACTGCTACTGACGAGCGTCTACACCGCAGGGATCCAAGTTGGCTCTGCGTTTGCAGCCGTGCTGGCTGTGCCGATCGCAGACTCGCTGGGTGGCTGGCGCGCAACGCTGCTGATCTTCTCACTCGCCAGCGCCCTCGCCGCCACCGGCTGGGTGCTACTGACTCGCTCGTCTCGTCACGCGCGACCACCAGGTGTCTTTCCACGCTTTCCCCTCAGGAGTCGGTTGGTCTGGGTGTTCGTCGCGATGTTCGCCCTGATGGGTGTCATCTACTACGGCCTCACGGCCTGGCTGCCGGCCGCCTACGTCGAGCTCGGCTACTCCCAGGCCTCAACCGGTTGGCTGGCCGCGATCTTCAACATCGGCACCGTCCCCGCAACGATTGCTGTCGGCCTGATTGGCGAGCGCATCTCGCGCCGCCGTGGCTTGCTCGTCGCCGCCTCGACGATGGTGATCGCGACGCTGCTGTTGGCCACTGTGCCGGCCGGCGCGCTGGTGTGGGTGCTCTTCGCCGGCATGGCAAATGGCGCCATGTTTACGTTGACGATGAGCCTGCCACTCGACGTCGCGGATCGCCCAGTCGATGTCGGAGCGGTGGCGGGCATGATGTTGTTCTTCGGCTACCTCGCAACCGCTACTGCACCATCGCTGCTCGGTGGGCTGCGGGACATGACCGGCAACTTCAACCTGGTCCTACTCTGCTTTCCGCTCTGCGCCCTGGCGTACATCGGCTGTGTTGCGACGCTCTCGCGCGCTCGGCTCCAACGGGGTGTGCGTCAGTTGTAACGTGATTGCTGGCGTCCTTCACATTCGGAGCCTGCCCGACTATGGTTGGTCTGACCATTTAGATTTTCGTATCCCTATGCCCGCCATCGACCTCAACCACGTCAGCATCTCCACGCGAGATTTCGATGAGTCGCTGCGGTTCTACACCGAGTTCCTCGGCCTCGAGCACATCCCCTCACCAACCATGAGCGTGCGCGTCGAATGGCTTCGTGTCGGGCAACGCCAGATCCACCTCTTTCCCGAATGCGAATCGGCACCCGACCGCCACCACCTGGCCTTGGAGATCGATGACTTCGAGGAGGTGTACCTCGCTGCGCTCGAGCAGGGCTACCTCGTCGACGTGCCGGGCTTTGCCGCCGCGACACTCCTGCCCGATGGCAGCGGACAGCTGTACCTGCGTGACCCGAGCGGCAACCTCGTCGAGCTGACCCAACGCGACGTCTCGCAGGTCGACCGCGAGCGTGTGCCGTTGCGCGCCCTCGCGGAGGCGTTCCCACAGAGTGTCGAAAACCTTCGTGCGACGCTGTATCTTTATGATCAATGATCCGAAGAGCAGATGATATGACCAAACCGCCAGGCGACGTCGGCCAAGTACTCGGCTCGGTTGCTGGTCGGATTGGCACAGCCACCGTTCAACGCTCCGCCGACACCAAGGCGACCGCCGACATCCTGCTGACGATGATCGAGACGCTCGGACTTCAGGCCGGGGATCGTCTGCCGGTCGAACGCGAACTCGCCGCACAACTGAGGGTCTCGCGCTCGACCGTGCGTGAGGCAATTCGTGCGCTCACGTCGATGGGTGTGCTCTCGGCCCGCCAGGGGTCTGGCACGTACGTCACCGAACTGAGTGCAGAACGCCTCGCAACGCCACTGCTGTACGCCGTCGAGCGCAACGCCTCTTCGGCCAGCGCATTAATGGACGTGCGTGGGATGCTCGAAGTCGGCGCGACAGAGCTGGCTGCCACGCGCGCCACCAAGTCGGATATCAAGCGACTCCACCGCCTCGCCGATGCGATCCATACCGATCAAGATGGCGTCAGCAACCTTGCGGCCGACCGTAAGTTTCATCACGCGATCCACGAGCTGGCAGACAACGAGCTCTTGATCGAGTTGATCGAATCGGTCTGGCACCTCGGCAGCTCGCTCCGCCAACGCATCATGGCTGGTACCGACGTTCTCGAACGCACCATCTCGGCGCACGAACTGATCATCACCGGCATCGAATCGGGCGACCCTGTTTTGGCTGGTGTAGCCATGCGAGCACACATCGAGGACATCCGTGGCTGGCTCGAAGAGGCGATCAAATCGCCCAACATACTTGCAAATGGTCAGTCCAATCCGTAGTCTGGCTTCTGCACGCTGATCGTGGGACCGTGGGCAGTCTGTCGCCCACACGAAAACGGGTGGAGACATGAGCCAAGGACCTGAGGTACTGATACCAACATCGGCTGCTGAAGCCGTTGAATTGTTCGGCACAGGAGCCGACACCGCTGTGGTTGGTGGAGGCACGATCCTGATCCCGATGCTTCGCCTTAGCGACGCACGCCCGGCTCGCGCCTTAATGCTGCACCACGCTGGACTCGCCGGAATTTCCGAAACCGGTGGGCGCCTCACGATCGGCGCTATGACGCCACTCAACCACCTCGCCGCATTGGCCGACCCGATCGCCGCCTGCGTTACCCACATCGCTGACCTCGAAATTCGCGGCCAGGCAACGCTCGGCGGCAACCTCTGCGCTCGCAATACCGATGCTCCCCGCGGCGACCTGCAGGGCGCGATGATCGCACTCGGTGCCAGCGTCCGCTCCGTTGGAGCTGGCGGCGAGCGCACCGAGCCCGCCGAGGAGTTTCTCGCCAATCGTGACGACCGACTCGTGCTCGACGTCTCGTTCGAGCTGCCCGCTGCAGGCGCCTACGCCTACCTCGATCGCCCCCACACGCATGAGTACACGGCACTCGCAGTCTCTGCCGTCCGGACCAGCGACGGCGAGATTCGGCTCGGCGCAAACGGCGCCGGCCCGCACGGCCTGCGCCTACCCTCGGCCGAAGCCGCAGCGGGCGACCACGCTGCCGCTGGCATCGCTGCACTCGCTGACGTTGCCCTCTTCGATGACGCCATCGCCTCCGCGTGGTATCGCGAGAAGACCCTCCCCGTGCTCGTCCGTCGAGCGCTCGACCAGCTCAAGGAAGCCGCATGAGCCTCAACATCACCGTCAACGGTGCGTCGCGCACCGTCAATGCCGAGCCGCTAACGCCGCTTCTGCACGTACTCCGCGAAGAGCTTGATGTGCTCAGCCCCAAGGCTGGCTGCCAGAATGGTGGCTGCGGTACCTGTACCGTGCTGGTCGACGGCGAGCCACGACGCTCGTGCCTGTTGCCGATCGCAGCGGTTGAAGGCGCCGAAATTCGCACCGTCGAAGGCCTCGCTCCGCCGGGCCAACTATCGCCGCTGCAAGAGGCGTGGGTTCACCACTATGCCGCCCAATGCGGCTTCTGCACTGGCGGCTTTTTGATGGCTGCCACGGCCTACCTCGAAAACGGTGGGTCTGACGATCACACCGAGATCGCCAAGGCGCTCGGCGGCCACGTCTGCCGCTGCACGGGGTACGTCAAGATCCTCGATGCCATCTCGGCGGCAGCCCGTGGCGACTCGTTCGACCTGACAACCACCGCGGCTGGGCTCCGCACGACGCTTAAGGGAGTGAACCAATGAAGGCCGTTGGCGCTCGACTTCCACGCTACGACGCCCACGAGCATGTCTCGGCAGGCACGCGCTACGTCGACGACGTGCGCATCCCCGGCACGCTCTGGGCCAAGGCACTCCGTTCGCCACACGACCACGCCGAAATCGTCTCGATCGATACGTCGGCTGCCGAGGCAATGGAGGGCGTCCATGCCGTCGTCACCTACAAGGACGTGCATAAGAACGTCCATGGCCACATTGAAGGGCTCGGCGTCCCAGGCGATGAGCCACTGTTTGCTGAGACACACGTGCGCTACAAGGGCCAGCCCGTCGCGGCTGTCGCCGCAGACAACGAGGCGCTTGCAATCCGAGCGACCGAGGCCATCCAGGTGACCTACAAGGAGTTGCCTTCGTTGCTCGACGTCCGCAAGGCGTTCGACGGCGATGCCCCTCAGGTCCACCACTGGGGCAACTGGTATCCCCATTTTGAAGGCGAGATGGATCGGCGTCAGATCCGCAAGGGCGACATCGACCAAGCCTTCGAGCAGGCTGACGTGATCGTGCAGGGCGTCTACCGCCCCGCCGCCATCGAGCACATTCCGATGGAGACGCAGGTCTGCCAAGTCGTACCCGAGGCCGGCGGTCGCTTCGTCGTCTACTCGGCCACGCAGGCGATGTACTTCTCGATGGGCGTCGTCGCAGCGCACCTCAACTGGCCACTCAACAAACTGAAGTTCGTCGGTGGCACCACCGGCGGTGGCTTCGGTGGCAAGGTCGACTCGGCTACCGAGACGATCACCACGCTGCTGGCGATCAAGTCGCATCGACCCGTGCGGTGGCGCTGGACACGGATGGAAGAGTTCCTCTGCTCGTCGACGCGCGCACCGTGGCACATGGAGATCGCCGACGCGGTCACCAAGGATGGTTGGATTCTCGGACGCAAGATGCTGACGCTGCACGATGCCGGCGCCTTTGCCCGTTTCTCGCCCTATGGCGTGACCAAGCATGCGTTCCACCACACGGGTGCGTACACGATTCCGAACCTCGAGTTCAACGGCTTCGTCGTCTATACGAATCGCGTACCCACGACTGCCATGCGTGGCTTCGGCGTGACCAGCG
The DNA here is from genome assembly GCA_964203735.1 of Gaiellales bacterium. GTDB lineage: Bacteria > Actinomycetota > Thermoleophilia > Gaiellales > F1-60-MAGs149 > F1-60-MAGs149. The sequence continues at coordinate 6,266 of CAXNNM010000005.1, forward strand.
TGTCGTTTGCCACGGAGACGCACATCGAGCGCATCGCCCAGACGATTGGGATGGACCCAGTCGAGTTGCGGATGAAGAACGCGACGCGTCTTGGCGACACATCGCCAAACGGCATTCCCTACGTCGATCCCTCGACCGTGCCGGTGATCCAAGCGATCAGCGATGCGGCTGGCGTCGAACTCTCTGCCCACTCTCGGACGATGACGTCCGCCATGCGCTCGGGTGAGGATCTGCCCGAGCATCTTGTTGCCCAGATGGGCAACCCGGAGGATCACTAATGGCTAAGCATCGTGGCCGCGGTATCGCGGCAATCGAATATCCCACGGGCATGAACCAAAACGGCGATCCGTCGCAGGCTTGGATCAAGCTGAAGATGGACGGCCGCGTCGATGTTTTCGCCGGCACCGTCGACATTGGCCAGGGCTCGAAGACCGTGCACTCGCAGATCGTCGCCGACACGCTCGGTGTGCCGATGGACTGGGTCACGATGGACACGTCGAATACCGATTCGTCCGCGTTCTGCATGGGTACCTTCGCCTCGCGCGGCACCTTTATCGGGGGCAACGCCGTCCGGCTGGCAGCCGAGAAGGTGCGTAACCGGATCCTCGAGATCGGTGGCGAGCTGCTCGAAATCGATCCAGGCGATCTCGAGATCATCGACGGCGAAGTGATCGCCAAGGGTTCGCCCGACAAGAAGATCGGCGTCGGCGACATCGCTGGCGCGGCGACCTTCGTCAAGGGTGAACTGATCTCTGGTCAGGGCACGGCGTTGAAGGACTACGCCACGCTCGACCCCGAGACGGGCGCCGTCACGATCCCGCCCCATTCGGCTATCTCCTACGCGGCCTGCGCTGTCGAGGTTGAGGTCGACGAGGAGACGGGCGACGTGCGCGTACTCAAGATGAGCCAGGTCTACGACGTCGGTTGCGCCATCAACCCCACCATGGTTGAAGGGCAGATCGAGGGCGGTGCAATGCAAGGGCTCGGCTTGGGCCTGTTGGAGAACTGCTACCCGTACTACCCGAGCAACGACCATCGTGGCGGCCAGTTTGGCTCGTACCTGGCACCGTCGATGGAGCAGCTTCCCGAGTTGGAATGCATCATCCTCGAGAACCCGTCTGCCGATGGCCCCTTTGGTGCCAAGGCAATCGGTGAGATGGCCAATAATGCGCAGCCTCCCGCGATTGCCACGGCGATCTATAACGCCGTCGGGGTCTGGGTGACGGAACTGCCGATCACGCCGGAGAAGGTGTTGCGCGCGCTCGAAGCGAAAGCCGCGGGCATCCCTGAGTCGGTCACCACCGGCAAGGTTGTGCGCTACGACGAGGCGCTCTCGATCACCTCGCACCAGTCGGCCGATGCTGTCGTGACGTTCGCGGTCTAGACAATGGCTCCCTCGCCCTTCGGTACGTGGAACGACCAAGATCCGCTCGAGCTCTTCCCCGGGGTGCGCCTCAACGCCTTCGGAGGCGATCAGATGCTGCTCTGCCGCGTCACGTACGAGCCTGGCAAGGAAGTGCCACGCCACAGCCACGAGGCAACCGAGCAGTTGATGGTGATTCTCGACGGCTCCGTCCGCATCACGATTGAGGACGAGACGAAGACCGTCGTCGCGGGTGACGTCGTCTGCATCAACCGCGGTCTGGCACACGCGCTCTACTCGGAGGGCGGTGTGACCTTCATCGAAGGCCTCGCCCCCGTCCCACTCGACCACGTCCCAGACCGCGAGCGCGACCTCGTGCTCGGCGACCTCCAAGGTGCCGGCCACGTCGAACGCTGACGCGGTCCGATGCGACGAAGGGGTCAGACCCTTTCGTCGCATGCCTGCAGAAACGTGCAGACAGAGGTAGCGGATCTGGTGGGGATGCGACGAAGGGGTCTGACCCCTTCGTCGCATCTAACCGCGTCTCTAGAGCCCTATCCGCGCAGGCCCGACCAGGGCGCATCGCCCGACATGTCGACGAGCTCGTAGCCGCCATCACCCATCGCGGGCGCGAGCACGACCTGCATCAGCGCTGTTTCCGTGCCATCGTTGAAGGAGCCGTGGACGACATCGCGGTCGAGGTAGACCGAATCGCCTGGATTCATGATCGACGCTTCACCATCGATGTACTGCGTCACCTGCCCGGCCTTGACGATGATCATCTCGTCTTGATCGACATGCTTATGAAAGTCGTGGCAGAAGCCTGGCTCGAGCGTGACATCGAGCACCACGAACGACTCGCACCCCGTGTTGTGCTTCGAGCAGCGCATGCCAGCGCTCCCCCAATCGAAATCCGTCACCGGCACATCATGTTGCGTGATGAACTTGCTAGCCATGCTGTTCTCCTATCCCTCGTTGACAGTCAACGCCTTGAAGCGGCGCATGTTCTCGGTCATTGCGACCTCGGTCGGTAGGCGCTCCATCGAGGAGGCGCCGAAGAAGCCATCGATGCCCGTCGTGCGCTCAAAGATAAAGCGCGCATCGTCGGGCTCGGCGATCGGTCCGCCATGGCAGAGCACGAGCACGTCGGGGTTGATCGCAATCGCAGCATCCCGCATGTGTTGAATCAGCGGCACGCAATCCTCGAGCGTCAGTGCCGTCGTCGCGCCAATCGTGCCCTTCGTGGTCAGCCCCATGTGCGGTACGAGCACATCGGCGCCAGCCTCCGTCATCGCAACGGCAGACTCGACATCGAAGACGTAGGGCGCGGTCAAAAGGTTGTTCTCGCGCGCGATCCGGACCAGCTCGACCTCGTGGGCGTAGCCCATGTCGGTCTCCTCGAGGTTCTGCCGGAAGACGCCGTCGATCAGGCCAACGGTCGGAAAGTTCTGGATACCAGAGAAGCCGATTCGTGCCAATTCGGGCACGAAGACGTCCATCATCCGAAATGGGTCGGTACCGCAGACGCCCGCAAGCACGGGCGTCTCGCGCACGATCGGCAAGACCTCGCGCGCCATGTCGACGACGATCTCATTCGCATCGCCGTAGGGCATCAGGCCCGACAGCGAGCCGCGACCTGCCATCCGGAAACGGCCCGAGTTGTAGATGATGATCAGGTCGGCACCACCGGCCTCGGCGCACTTGGCCGAAAGGCCCGTACCCGCGCCCGCACCAATGATCGCCTGGCCGGTCGCGCGCGTGGCACGAAGTCGAGTGAGGGCCTGCTCGCGATTCATGCCGTCGCCTTCTCAACCTCGGCGTGGAGCCAGTCAGCCATCGCGGCGGAGAACGCGGGATCGTTGATGTCCAACTCGAGCTCGATCAACTCGACGTTGTCACCGAGGTGCGCTCGAACGGCACCAAACAGCGCCTGATCGGCCTCCGGGTCGTGGAACGGACCGCCCTCGGTTGCAATCATCGAGATACCCCGCAGCGGGATGAAGAGTGCGGTCGGACCGGTCGCCGCGCTCAACTTCTCGGCCACTTCCTGCCCGAGCGTGGCGCACTCGGCCGGCGTCGTGCGCATCAGCGTGATCTGGTCGTTGTGGACGTAGAGGTTGCGATCGTCGAATCGCTTTGGCACGGTCTCACGCGGCCCGAAGTTGACCATGTCCAAAGCACCCAGGGAGACGGCTTGTGGAATCCCGGCACGTCCCGCCGCCGTCAAGCGGTTGGGGCCGGCGCTCAGCTCGCCGCCAACGAGCTCGTCACACAGCTCGGTCGGTGTCGTATCGAGCAGGCCACGAATAAAGCCCGCATCGATCAGCGACTCCATCGAGCGCCCACCCGTGCCGGTCATGTGGAAGGTGAGCACCTCATAACCAACACCCTCCAGCTGGTCGCGCGCCTGCGTGACACACGGCGTCGTGACACCAAACATCGAGGCCGCCAGCAGCGGTCGCTCTTCGACAATGGGGAGTGGAGCGGTCGTGACCATGCCGGCCATGGCAGCCGCTGCGTTGGCAAAGATGCGACGCGAAATCGAATTGAGCCCAGCGACATCGACCACGCTGGCCGCGAGCATCAGGTCGCTCTCGCCAATCAGCGAGCGCGTGTCCGAGGCAGCCATCGTCGAGACGATCAGTTTCGGCACTCCGATTGGCAAGGCGCGAGCCGCAGCCGAGGCAATCGAAGTGCCGCCCGAGCCACCCAGCGCGAGCAGTCCCTGGAGCCTGCCGTCTGCGTGCAACTGCCGCGCGATCACCTCAGCGCCGCGTGCCATCGTCGTCACGGCCTGCCCTCGATCGCCCGCGGCAGTCAGCGCAGCGAGGTCGGCGCCAACGGCAGAGGCCACGTCGGCCGCCGAAACATCCGGCTCAAAAAACGGCGGACCCGCGGTGCCACAGTCGACGACGAGCGTGGCCACACCCGCTTCGTGCAGGCGGTCGCGCACGAACGCATACTCTGCCCCCTTGCTGTCGAGCGTACCGATCAGAACGACAGTCGGAGACATCGTGGATACAGCCTACTGGTGCCCGGTTGGCGTAACCCCAAGGAAGCGCTGCTGCAGCTCGGGACTATTCGAGATCTCGGTGGAGGTGGTCTCCGTAAAGACGGTACCGGCGACCATCACCACGAGCCGTTCGGCGACGCTGGTCGCAACACCGAGGTTCTGCTCGATCAACAGCACACCGACTCCCTCGTTGACGAAACCCTTGAGCGTCTCCACCAACTCTTCGACGATCCGCGGCGCCAGCCCCTCGGACGGCTCGTCCATCACGAGCAGACGCGGCTGCAAGAGCATCGCCCGACCGATTGCGAGCATCTGCTGCTCGCCACCCGACAACTGCGTGGCAGAGACCTTCTTGCGTTCGGCGAGGCGCGGAAAGAGGTCGTAGACCGCGGCCGTGTTCCAGCGCCCAACACGCGGCGTCTTGATCATCCGCAGGTGCTCGTCGACCGACAGGGACTGAAACAACTTACGCCCCTGCGGGACGTAGCCAACCCCAGCACGAGCGATCACATACGGCGGCTTGCCGTTGATCGGCTCACCATCAAGCAGGATCGTCCCAGCAGCAGTCGGCGGATCGAGATTCATGATGGCGCGGCACAACGACGTCTTACCCATGCCGTTACGCCCAATCACACAGACAGGCTCGTCGTGCACGTCGAACGAGACGTCCTGCACCACATGCGCCGCTCCATAGTGCGCGTTGACGTTCTGGAGGGAAAGGATCGGCACGTTACTCATGGTTGCGATGCCCCTTGCCGAGGTAGAGATCGTGCACCAGTTGATTGCCGCGAATCTCGCTCGGAGTCCCCTCAACGACGATCCGCCCATCGTGCATCATCGTGACGTGCTCAGCGACCGTCAGTGCAACATCCATGTCGTGCTCAATCAGAATCATCGTGATTGAGCGGTCAAAGCCCAGCAGCATCTCCGTCAACTTGACGCGCTCTGCGCGAGCCAGACCGGCCGCGGGCTCATCAAGCATGATCAGTTTTGGATCGCCCGCGAGCGCCATCCCAATCTCGAGCTGCCGCTGCTCACCATGCGAGAGCGCGCCAACCAGTTCGTCGAGCACGCCACCAAGCCCGACACGATCGCCGAGCTCACGCGCCTGGGCGTGATAGGCCCGGTCCTTGGCGTTACGGATGGGACGCAGATGTCCGCCCTCCGCACCGATAATTGAAACGTAGAGATTGTCGGCCACCGACAGCCCGCCAAAAAGGCGGCTGATCTGGAACGTGCGCGTCACACCGAGCGGGACGCGGGCACGAGCCGGCTTGTTCGTAACATCAACACCGAACAGTTCGACCGACCCTTCGGTCGGCGGGAACTCCCCTGCGATGACATTGAAAAGTGTGGTTTTGCCGGCCCCATTCGGACCCAGCACGGCGCGCCGCTCGCCTGCGCGAACGTCGAGATCCACGCCGCGTACGGCATGGACACCGCCAAAGCGTCGGCCGACCCCCCGCAAGCGGAGGATCGGCACGACGCTCTCGGCAGCGGATGTCTCAGTTTGGGACATCGCGACCGTGATTCCTAGTTACTTCTTGATCGAGGCAGCCCACGGGGGTGGGTTGCCGGCGACACACTCTGGATTGTCGCGGTCAGGGTTCGGCGTATCAGTGCTGAACGCACCACCGAACGACTGATCCACGTCGGCCACGGTGAACAGTGTGGTTGTGCCCTTATCGGACACCTGCACCACGTAGTTGGGGCCAACCGCATTGCGGTTACCGTCAACCGTCACCGGACCCACACCCGTGCTGATCTCAACGCCACCAATGGCAGCCTGGTACGCAGCAGCATCATCGATGTTGCCGGCCACAGCCTCGAGGCCAAGAATTGCAGCCTCGGTGTTGTTGTAGTACCCGGCCAGGAAGATATTGGCAGCGTTGCCAGCCTGATCGGGGAAGGCCGCCGTGATGGCGTCCGCGTACGTCGTCCAGTTTGCATCAGTTGCATCGGACGGCAGAGCAGACCCAGCGACGACACCCTCCACCTTGGAGCCAAGCTCCTTGATGATTGCTGGGTTCGAGATGAAGGCACCACCCATGACCTTGCCTTGCAGCGAGTCATTGCCGTTCACCTCGGTGTACTGATTGACAAACTGAACCGTGCCTGTACCACCGACGTCGAGGAAGAATCCGTCGACGTTGTCAGGAAGCTTGGCGATATAGGACGAGTAGTCCGTCTCTCCGAGCGCGGGCCAGATGCGCTCGTCAATCTTGCCGCCCAGCGAGCAGAACTCGCTGACGAAGCCGGCAGTTTGCGTGTACGGGAACGAGTAGTCGTCACCGATTGTGACGGCATTACGCCAACCGAGCACGTTGTACGCGTAGGCACCGAGACCCGCAGTCCACTGAGCACCGTCAGTGAAGAAGCGGAAGAAGTTCGGAGCCTGAACCTTCAGCGTCGTGTCCTGGGCACCAGAAATGCCATTCAGGAACGTCACGTCGGGCTGCGTCTTCGCGTAGTTCGCGACGGCAATACCCTCATCGCCCGAAAGTGGGCCAATCAGGATGTTGACGCCCTCTTGCTCGACGAGGCGCTTAGCCTCCGACAGGGCCTTATCGGCCTTATCGTCCGAGCAACCGTAGTTCATGTTGAGCTCGATCGGGATTTCCGTTCCTGGCACCTTGGCACCAGTCACGCCAGCCTTCGGGTCGGCCGGATCGACCGGCGTTGCACCCGCAAACTGCACGAGGGCTGTGTAATAGCCAGCCAACGTTGCATCCCAGAACGGACCGAATGGACCCTCGCAGTTCGAGAGAAAGCCCATCACGATCTTCTTCTCGCCGACGGCGGCAGCCGTATCAGCGGCAGTCGTCTCAGCGGCAGCCGTATCAGCGGCAGTCGTCTCAGCATCGCTGCCACCGCACGCGGCGGCAACGATCCCGATGGTGATGATGAGGAGAGCGGCACTTAGCCAACCCCATCGTTTGTCTCGTAGTTTCACTTACCCCTCCTTAGTGTGGATCAAACACGTACGGTGGAGCTCGTCATCCGAGCTCCCGAGCGTTGTGTGAGCGACTGCGAGAACGCGCAAGTCAGTCATGGCGATGATGGTCATTTGTCAGGCCCGTCCTCCTCTCAGTCCTCAGTCCCCCGCGACAGTTGGTGTCGCGGTTCCGTCTCCATCGTGTGCTGGCCCGCGCGCCGAACGAGAGCGCTGCCAACGCGATGAAAGTGATTCGTAGATACCCATCACACCGCCCGGAGACAACAGGACGATGAGCAGGAAGACGATCCCGAGTGCAGTGGCGACCCGCTCGCCAACGAACTCCACAGACCGCAAGCGATTATCGAGGAGCACGTAGATGAGGGCTCCGACCCATGCCCCCTCGATGCGGTAGAGCCCACCGATGATCGCGATCATCAACAAGAAGATGACGGGGCCGATGTCGATCGTTCCTGGCGAGATCTGCGTGTTCCACCAGACGTTCAGGACACCGGCCAGGGCGGCAATAAAGGCGCCGATCGCGAAGGCGACGGTGCGCAGCAGCGTCACGTTGTAGCCGAGCGCGCGCATGCGTGGCGTGTTGTCGCGGATGCCCTGGAAGGCGAGACCGAACGGCGTGCGGGCGAAATAGCGGATGCCGACGTAGACGAGCGCGCAGATCGCCAGGCAGAGCCAGTAGATCCGCTCGGGATTGAGCTGCGCCGACCCCAGTACGGACGGCTGGATGATCTGGTTGATCCCGCCGAAACCCGAGAGGTCCGTCGCCTTCTCGAACAGCAGCTTGATGATGACACCGAAGGCGAGTGTGATCATCAGGAAGTAGATGCCCTCACTGCGACTCGCGATCACACCGATCAGAAGGCCGATGATGACTGTGACAACCAGCGCAAGCAGCGAGGCAACCCAGATGTTCATCGCGAAGACCTTGGCGCCGCCATCAGCCTCTGCAAGGTTGCCGACCACGAAGCCCGCGACGCCATACAGCCCGAGTTGGGCCAGCGAGACCCAACCACCGAGGCTCGCCAGGAAGATCAGACTGGCGGCGGCCAGGCCGAGGATCAGGGCGCGCGTAAGGATCTGCGACGTCGTAAAGCTGCTGGCGAACAGGGGCACCACGGCCGCCACGAGCACGACGCCAATCCCGACTGGCCAGTGCAGGCGCGCAGGGATCACGCCGGCCTCCCGAAGAGGCCGTACGGACGCACGGCGAGGACGAACACGAGCAGGAAGAACGTCAAGAGCACGCCATAGTTGGTGATCGCATCTGGCAGGTAGACGTCGCTGTACGAGTCGATCAGGCCGAGCAGGACCGCACCAACAGCGGCGCCCGGCAGCGAACCCATACCGCCGACGATCACGATCACCAGTGAGATCAGCAGAAACTTGCCGTCGTCCGACTTGTTGACCGAGTTGACCGCGCCACCCAGCACACCCGCCAGCCCCGCCAGCATGGCGCCGAGGAAGAAGGCGCCGGCGAAGACCTTCTGGATGTTGACACCGAGTGCCGTCACCATCTGACGGTCGTCGACACCTGCACGAACGATCATGCCGAAGCGCGTACGCGAAATGATCAGCAGCAAGATGACGCCAACGACGATCGCCACAAGCAGGAGGACGAGCCGCATCGTGCCGTACATGCCAACAATCGGCAGCTCGATGCTCTTGCGAACAGGTACCGAGATCTCTTTCGCAATTCCTCCAAAACGTGCAACAGCCTGATCCGCGATGATGATCGAGAGCGCGATTGTGATCAGCGCCTGGCGCAGTTCCTGGCCCTGATTCCAGCGGAGAAAGATCTGCTGGATCAAGACGCCGAGCAGGGCGATCGAGAACATCGAGACGATCAGGGGCACCAGGAAGCTCGTCAGCGTCGCCTGGGGCAGATCGAAGCTCGTCGGATCGGGGTTCAGCATCCGCTCCTGCACGAGGTAGGCGATGATGCCGCCGAGCATGTAGAACGACCCGTGCGCCATGTTGACGACGCGCATCAGGCCGAAGATCAGTGTGAAGCCACTCGCGACGATGAAGTAAAGACCGGCGAGTGAGAGACCGTTGAGCGTGATCTGGGCAAACAGCGTCGCGTCGGAGGCAGCCTGCAGACCGATGCCGACGACCGCGAGCAGGAGCAGGCCGAGCAAGAAGAGGGTTCCCCGCGACAGGGGCACGCGAGGACCGGCCGCCAACACGTTTTCCGCCGTAATTCCAGTCCTACTCGCCATGTCAGCCCCCTCCCGAGCAACTCATCAGGCGCCCTCTCTAGCGCCTCGTGCCACGCAAGAATAGGTCTGACCTATTCGCGTGTCAATGGGTCATATGCAACATCGCAACAAATTGTGGTCAGACCATTGCCATCGGGCACGAAATGCGCTAGACCATCCTGGTCCAAACGTTTGGAAGGGGTAGAAAACCGATGAATCTCGTCACTGCCGTCTCGCCGAAGATGGGCGAGCTCGTCCCGCTCGATGCAACCTGGGAGCAGCTCGCCAGCGGATGCACATTTACGGAGGGACCACTCTGGGTCGCTGCCGAGGATACCCTGTACTTCAGCGACATGCCCGCTGATACCAGGCGTAAGTGGACGCGCGCGGGCGGTGTCGAAGTCGTCGCCAGCCCGTCCAACAAGGTCAACGGCACGACGCTCTGCATGAACGGCAACCAGCTCTTGTGCGAGCACGTCACGTCCTCCGTGGCGATCCTCCGCGACGGCGTGCGCGAGGTAGTTGTCTCGCATTACGGTGACAAGGAACTCAACAGTCCGAACGACATCGTCGTCACGAGCGACGGCGCGATCTGGTTTACCGACCCGCCGTACGGTCGCTGGCCTGGATTTGGCGAGGAGCGCGAGCAGCAGCTCGACTTCTGCGGCGTCTACCGCTACACCAAAAATGGTGGCCTGCAGCTCGTCGTTGACGACTTCAACAAGCCCAACGGCCTCTGCTTCTCGCCCGACGAGAAGACGCTCTGGATCAACGATACGGAGGACCTCAACATCCGCCGCTTCGACGTTGCCAGCGACGGTTCGCTGTCGGGTGGCGAGGTGATCTACCAGTGGCCGGGCGAGCCCGTCTACTCCGATGGTGTCCCCGACGGCCTCAAGCTCGACGAGGCCGGTAACCTCTGGTGCACTGGGCCAGGTGGCGTCTGGGTGATCACTCCGGAAGGCGAGCACCTCGGCACGATCAACTCGCAGGAAGTCGTCGGCAACCTCTGCTGGGGCGACGACTGGCACACGTTATTTCTGTGCACTTCGACCACCGTCCATGCCCTCAAAACCACGGTCGCCGGCCATCGCTCGGCCGCGTTCCGTTAGGAATTCGACATGTCCAACATCTCTAAACTCAACCCAAAGACGACCGCGCTGCTGATCCTCGATCTGCAGAACGACGTGATCATGGAAGGTGGCGCGTTCGCCGAGTCGGGAGCACCCGCACACGCCACGTCGCAAAACGTCGTGGAAAACGTCAAGCGCCTCGCCGCCGCCGTCCGCTCAGCGGGTGGCACGGTGGTGATTGTCAACCACTTCGGTTCGACCGGAGCGAGCGACGACAGCGACTCGAAGCAAAACGCGCCTCTATTTCGTGGGGTTCGCGAGGCCAACGCACTCGTGCCGGGCACGTGGGGCGCCGAGCAGGTGGCCGGTCTTGAGGCTCAGCCGGGCGACATCGTCGTGCAGAAGCAGCGCCATGGCGCGTTCTCGGGCACACCGCTGGAGATCAAACTGCGCGGTCTCGGTGCCGAGAACGTGATCGTGACGGGTGCCTGGACGAACATGTCGGTCGAGATGACGACACGCCAAGGCGCCGACCTCGGGTTCTCAATGGTCCTCGTGACCGACGGGACCTCGACTGTCAGCGAGGAGTGGCAGAACGCTGCTGTCAACTACGCGGTGCAGAACCTCGCCGAGACGGGTACCACCGACGAGGTTATTGCGGCGATCGGCTGATTGGCTATGGCAGTGCAACACGGGCGAGAGGAGGTGCGGGTCCCTGACCTCGCACCTCCTCTCAGCCATTACACCGATGCCGTCTGGGCTGGCGACCTGCTGTTTGTCTCGGGTGTGCCGGCACTCGATAGCGCTGGCCTGCTGGTGGGGCCAGGCGACGTCGTTGCACAGTTTGGTCAGATTCTCGAAAACCTCCAAGCCGTCCTGGCGGCGGTAGGACTCACGCCCGTCGACGTCATCAAGGTCAATCTCTATCTCACCAACGTTGCGGATCGACCACTGATCAACCCGCAACGGATCGCATTCTTTGGCGAGGCCCGTCCGGCCTCGACCTTGGTCGGAGTCGCCGAGTTGCCCGTACCGGGCATGCTCGTCGAAATGGAGGCTGTGGCGTACTTGCCCGGTCGCAATGGCGCAGTCCGCGCCGAAGGGAGCACTACATGAGTTACATCGTCGCCGTTCGCTGGGTGGCCAATGAGGGCGAGGCCGACGAGGTTGCTCGCGCACTCGGCGAGTTGCTCGAGCCGTCGCTCGCCGAGCCAGGCATCCTCGAATATCGTGCGCACCGCGACGTCGAGGACCCCAACGTGTTCTTCATGTTCGAGGTCTACACGGACGCCGCGGCCTACGAGGCCCACGTGGCAACGCCGCACTTCCAGGAGTGGGGCTTCGGCCACGCGATCCCACGCCTGGCCGAGCGACGCCGCGAGTTCTACACGCCGCTGAGCTAGCCCGTTGGGGGGCGAATGTCCAGAAGGGGTCAGGCACGATCTGGACATTTGATGACGAGCTAGCTCGTCTAACTAATGTCCAG
>CAXNNM010000006.1:0-16068 GCA_964203735.1 Gaiellales bacterium
GCACTCTTTGCCGAGCAGCTCGCGATCCCCGTGGTGGCTGTCGATACAACGAGCCTGCCTGGCTGGATTGGTACGGACACGCTGGTGGTCTGCACCTCGTATTCCGGTGCAACCGCAGAGACGCTTGACTGGTGGGAACAGGCTGGACGTTCTGGCGCACAACGCATCGCCGTGACGGCGGGCGGAGCGTTGGCCGCTCGCGCTGATGCGGCCGGTGCACCGTGTGTCGTCGTGGAGGCTGGCTTTCAACCGCGTGGCGCGCTCGGACTCTTGCTCGGTGCGCTCGTGGGTGCACTCGACGCCGTTGGGGCTGCGCCCGGCTCTGCCGCACTGCTGGCCGCGGCGATTCCCAGCACGATGCTCGTGGTTGCGGCCGAGCGGGCGAACTCCGCCACGGCCGAGGCCGAGGCAGCTCGGCTCGCGGGTCACGTCGTCGTCTTCTACGGTTCGGCCGCCCGCGCGGCAGCCGCAGTCCGTCTCAAGAATCAAGTCAATGAGAACGCGAAGGCCACTGCCTTTGCGGGTGCGCTACCCGAGATGGCGCACAACGAGGTGCTCGGCTGGCTGGGTAGCAAGCGCCACGACCTGCCTGCTGCTGCCGTCTTTCTGCGGGACAAGGACGAGCCTGCAGCCGCCGCGGACCTGCATGGCCGTATCGTCGGACTCGTCGCAGGCGACTGCCCGACGGTGCTGGTGTGGCATGGCCAAGGCGACAGCGAGCTCGAGCGGACGCTCGCATTGCTGATCCACGGCGATGTCGTCTCCTGCTACCTCGCCGATTGCGAGGGAGTGGAGGCACTCGACATTGCGCGCCTGACGGGCCTTAAGGCTGCGCCTGCGGAGTAGCGTACGATCTGTGCCTGAGTTCATCTGCAAGGACGTGTTTGGCTAATGCCCAGCGTTGCCCATGACATCAAGGATCTGGCGCTCTCGGAGGAGGGCAGCCGCTTGGTCGACTGGGCAGATCGCGACATGCCGGTACTGCGCGAGATTCGCGGACGTTTTGAGCAGGAGCAGCCGTTCCGAGGGCTCCGCATCAGTGCGTGCCTCCACGTTACGCCCGAGACAGCCAATTTGATGCGCGCGCTCAAGGCGGGTGGCGCCGAGGTCGTGTTGTGCGCGTCGAATCCGCTCTCGACGCAAGATCAGGTCGCGGCGGCGCTCGTTGGTGCTTACGACATCTCGGTCTTTGCGATCAACGGCGAAGATGACGACACGTACTACCGGCACATCATGGCCGCCGTCGATCATCGCCCACAGCTGACGATGGACGATGGTGCCGATCTGATTGGTGTCATTCATTCGACGCGTCGCGAGTTGCTCGACTCGCTGATCGCTGGCACGGAGGAGACGACGACGGGCGTCCTTCGCCTGCGGGCCATGGAGGTCGAGGGCGTGCTTGGTGTCCCGATCATCGCGGCCAACGAGGCGCAGTCGAAGCACCTCTTTGACAATCGCTATGGCACGGGCCAGTCGGCGATCGATGGCATTTTGCGCGCCACGAACGTATTGCTGGCCGGTAGTGACTTTGTCGTGATTGGGTATGGCTGGTGCGGGCGTGGAGTCGCCGAGCGCGCCCGAGGCATGGGCGCACATGTGATCGTGCTCGAGGTCGATCCGCTGCGGGCCCTTCAGGCTGCGATGGACGGTTTTCGCGTGATGACGGCCGAGCAGGCGGCACCGCTGGGAGACGTCTTCTGCACTGCCACGGGTGGGAAGCAGGTTTTGCGTGGCGAGCACTTCGAGCAGATGAAAGACGGTGCACTGATCGCGAACGCGGGTCACTTCAATGTCGAGATTGACCTTCCGGCCCTGCGCGAACAGGCTGTTTCCACGTCGAGGCCACGACCGTTCGTTGAGGAATTCGTGCTCCAAAACGGGCGCCGCCTCAACCTGTTGGCAGACGGGCGGTTGATCAATCTTGTGGCGGCCGAAGGGCACCCGGCAGCGGTGATGGACATGAGCTTTGCCAATCAGGCCCTGTCGGTCGAATACGCCGTTAAGCAGGCGGGGATGCTGGAGAATCGCGTGTACGTCGTGCCGCCCGAGATCGATGTCGAAGTCGCTCGTCTCAAGTTGAGCGCATTGGACATTACAATCGATGTGCTCAGCGGGGAGCAGCAGCGCTACCTCGAGAGCTGGACTGAGGGCACCTGAATGCGGGGCGCGGAATGATCGCGCCAACCGACATTATTCGCCTCGAAGAGCAGGCGGTAGTGATTCTGGATCAGACGCGACTGCCCGGTGAGCGGGTCGAGCGGGTCTGCCCCACAGTGTCCGAGCTCGTGGTCGCGATCCAGGAGCTCGCGGTGCGTGGGGCGCCGGCGCTTGGCGTTGCGGGCGCATTGGGTGTTGCGCTCGCTGCGAGCCAAGCACCAGACCAGCCAGAGCAGTTTCGGCGCACGGTGCTGGCGGAGGCAGCGGCACTTGCTGCCGCGCGCCCGACTGCGATCAATCTCTCCGTCGGTGTCGAGGCGGCTCTTGCAGCGGCGGCAGAGCAGTGGGCGACGCCAGCGGTGGCACGCCGTTCGATCGCGCACGCGGCGGAGGCGTTCCACGTGGCCGAGGTTCTCCGTTGTGAGGAGATCGGACGGCATGGTGCAGCGCTGTTTGCTGCCGACGCTCGGATCTGCACGATCTGCAACGCGGGTGCGCTGGCGACGGGTGGATACGGCACGGCGCTCGGCGTGGTTCGGCGCCTGCACGAGGAGGGGCTGTCGCCGATGGTGTGGGTGCCAGAGACTCGACCGTTGCTGCAGGGCGCCCGTCTGACGGCGTGGGAGCTTGCCCAGGACGATATTGCGCATCAGGTGATTCCCGATGGGGCGATTGCGAGTCGCTTCGGGCTTGGCTTGGTCGATGGTGTCGTCGTTGGCGCCGACCGCATTGCCGCCAATGGTGATACCGCCAACAAGGTCGGTACGTATGGTCTGGCGATCATGGCGCGACACCACGGCGTGCCGTTCTACGTCGCCGCACCATGCACCACAATCGATCCGAGCACGCCGACGGGTACGGCGATTCCGATCGAGGAGCGCCCGCGTGCCGAGGTGGCGGGAGTGGCGGGGCGATTGACGGTGGCGGACGAGAGTCCCATTGTCAATCCGGCCTTCGACGTCACACCTGCGGCGCTGATTGACGCGATCATCACCGAAGACGGTGTGCTTCGGGCGCCATTCGATTTCTCTGCGTGACAGTCTGCGCGGACGGTGCGCGACGAGGGCCCGTGACGATGGTGCGATGGATCTCGTCCGACTGCTTGCGGATCAACGCTGTGCGAGCTGTGGTCTGCGCGGCGCAATCATCTGCCGGCTCTGCCGTCGCTCCCTCCCGTGGCTTGCAGGACCTCTGTGCCCGCGTTGCGGAGAGCCAGAGTCACGGGCGATTATTCGCTGTCCTGTCTGCCACCGGTTAGGTAGTGCGGTTGGAGCAGTGCGCTCAGCAATTGCTCTCACCGGCGTCGGTCACGAACTCATGCGCTGCTGGAAGGATGGCGCGCGTGGCCCAGTCGCCGAACTTGCAGCCGCCTGCGTCGTCGCGGCCGTGCCGCGGCCCGCAGGAGACCTGATCGTGCCGATCCCCGGCGCGCGCAGTCGCGTCGCCTGGCGCGGTATTGACGGTCCTAGCGATCTGGCCCGCGTGCTGGGTCGCCGTTGGCGCCTGCCCGTACGTACGGATGTACTGGAGCGGGTGCATGAGCGCCCGCAGCGTGGACTCTCGGCGGGACAGCGTCAGCACAACGCTGCGGGAGCATTCGTAGCGGGTCGCACCGTCGAGGGGAGGATCGTCTTAGTGGATGACGTGATGACGACGGGCGCAACGCTGCGAGCAGGTGTGCGCCAGCTTCGACAGGCCGGTGCTGAACAGGTCGCCGTCGTCACGTTTGCCCGTGTTGTCACAAGTTTGTAGCGATCAAAAATTGCTCTTCCCACGTCGCCGCCCGAGGAGTATGGTGAGTCCACTGTCACACGAGGAGGTGTCCCAATGGATGTTCGGGTGCACGCACGACACGTCGCTATTCCGCCCGAGTTGAGGGCGATGGCCGAGCAAAAGCTCGCCGCCATTGCACGACTCTTGCCGCCAGACGCAACGGCCGATGTCGAGTTTTCCGAGGAACGCAACCCGCGCATCGCGGCGTCGCATATTGCGGAGATCACGATCATCGTACGCGGCAAAGTGATTCGGGCTCGCGCCGCAGAATCAGAGTTTCGCCAAGCGATGATTCACGCCGTTCGCAACGTCCGTCAGGAGGCCTCAGACCTCCACCATCGCCGACGTGCCCATCCCCACCGAGGGCTCAAGACGGCATAACGATCAGGGTCGAAACCAGGGTCAGACCCTTTTGTGCGTGCGAAGCGCGCGACACAAAGGGTCTGGCCCCGTCTTTGGGTTGCTCACCAGAGTCGAGTCTCGGAGTCGAAACAAGGGTCAGACCCTTTTGTGCGTGCGGAGCGCGCGACACAAAGGGTCTGACCCCTTTTTTACTCGTGAGTCGCAAAACGGTTAGACGCCACCGGAGGCTGGTGCGTTTTCGAACCACACAGCGCTTGAATTCGCAACGTCCATTCGTGGAACTTGAACAAACGAAAGAAGGGGTCAGACGGTTTTGATGCACGCTGCGCGTGCGTCAAAACCGTCTGACCCTTTGCCGTCCGCTGTGCGTGCGTCAAAACCGTCTGACCCCGTGGTCTAAACCTCGAGTCCGAGTCGCGATCGACAGGTCGCGCGGATGTCGGTGTCGGCGGACGAGACGAACCAGGCGATCGCGCCTGTCTCCGGAGCAGGTGCGCGCAGCAGGGCATCGAAGGCCGCGAGTGCACGGTTCGGATCGCCCGCGGCAGCCCATCGTTGAACGTCGTCGCGCCAGTCGTGCCAATGGTCGGCAAGCTCGCGGCGCAGGAACTTCTTGTTGATTGCGCGCCACGAACTGCTAGTCAGATCGGGAGCGAGTGCATCGAGGGTGCGGATTGCGCCGCGCGTCCCGAGCTCGGCCAGTAGGGGCGCGGCGGCCTCGGCCGGACAGCGCCCAGCCTCACAGTCCGCCCGCACGAGGCAGCGGTGCAGCACCGCAGAGCGGAGCTCTGGATCGTCTTCCGCCACTAACGCCAACTCGTGGGCGGCATGCCACAACAGGATTGGTGCAGACTGCTCGAGCAGCGTCTCACCGATCGTTCGTGCGACATCGGCAAACGGCACGTCGTCGCCGAGCGCAGCGACGGTCGTCTCGGCAACCCATTCGTCGGCCACCATCACGCGTGCGCTTCCGAGTGGGAGCGCCTCAGTTGCCTCCGAAAGTCGGGTGATGAGATCCCGTAGGTTTGTTAAGTCATGCAGGGGTACGTCGCTGGTTGTGCTGGCAAAGGCATCCTCATCAAGCACGGTTCGCTCAAGCCAATCGACGAGTGGTTGTGGATTGCCAGCCAACAAATCGCTGAGAGCCTGACGACCGCCAGCGGTGCCGAGTATGACGCGTTCGCCCGGTCGCAGAATGATGTCGGCGACTGCGTCGCCCGGCTCCAAGGTGATGACAGCTTCCAGCAGCGCGCGGCGACCGGCGACGGCGGTCAGGGCATCGCCCGCAAAGCCGGGCGTGTTGAGCGCACAGACCAACAGCTGGACAATGGCGCGATCCGGCTCATCGCCGGGGTAGGGCGGAAACAGGCGCACGAGCGCCGTGCGAGCGGCAGACGAAAGTTCATCAAACTCTCGATGCTGTCGATCAATCCGGCGACCCGTCTCCAGCGTCGTGACATCGCCAGCGAGCCAGGCCCCCATCAGCGCAGAAAGCGGTGTGATCGGAGTCGTATGGGAGGGGTCACCGATCACGCCTAAGAACGGTAGTGGGGACTGCGTTCTAAGGCGGCGTTCAGGTACCGACTGGTAGGGTTCGTCCCATGGCAGAACTGTTTAACCGTCTCCTTCGCGTCGGCGAAGGCAAGCGCCTCAAAGAACTCCAAAAGATCGTCGACGCAACTGCTGCGCTGGCCGAGGAGGCCGCCGCACGCTCCGACGAGGGCCTACGCGAGCGCTACGCCGAACTCCGGCAACTCGCGATGGAGAGCCTTGGTGAAAATCCGACCAAGGACGAGGTGCAAGAGGTACTGGCACCGTTCGAGGCAGAGACGTACGCGCTTGCACGCGAGGCGGGTGCTCGCGCCATGAACATGCGGCACTTCGACGTCCAGATTATCGGAGGCGCGTGCCTTCATCGCGGCTCGATTGCCGAGATGCGCACGGGTGAAGGCAAGACGTTGGTCGCAACGCTGCCGGTCTGCCTCAATGCGCTAGCTGGACTCGGCATGCACCTCGTGACGGTCAACGACTACCTCGCTCGTCGCGATGCGCAGTGGATGAGTCCGCTCTACGAGATGCTGGGCATCAGCGTTGGCATTATCCAGGCTGGCATGGAACCGGAGGAGCGCCGGGCGGCCTATGCCTGCGACGTGACGTACGGCACCAACTCGGAGTTCGGCTTCGACTACCTGCGCGACAACCTCGCCGTCGAGCTCGAGCACACCGTGCAGCGCAGCCACTCCTTCGCGATTGTCGACGAGGTCGACTCGATCCTGATCGACGAGGCGCGTACGCCACTGATCATCTCGGGACAGCCAGAAGACGCTCCCGAGACGTACTACTCGTTTGCCAAGGTTGCGAAGGGTTTGTCGGTTCCCGAAGACTACGAAGTCGACGAGAAGCGCAAGACCGTCGCCCCGACGGAAGACGGTATTCACAAGGTTGAGCGCGCGCTCGGTATCGACAACCTGTACTCCCCCGGCAATGGTCAGATGGTCAACCACCTTGTCCAGTCACTGAAGGCACAGTCGCTCTTCAAGAAGGATGTTGACTACGTTGTGATCGACGGCGAGGTCAAGATCGTCGACGAGTTTACGGGCCGCATCATGGAAGGCCGACGCTGGAGCGAGGGCCTGCATCAGGCTGTCGAAGCCAAAGAGGGCGTCAAGATCGAGGCCGAGAACATCACCGTCGCGACCGTCACGATCCAGAACTACTTCCGCATGTACGACAAGTTGGCGGGCATGACTGGCACGGCCGCCACCGAGGCCAACGAGTTCGCAGAGATCTACGGCCTCGATGTGCTGACAATCCCAACCAATCAGGACATGGTCCGAGCGGACAAGGACGACCTGATTTTCAAGACGCAGGGCGAGAAGTTCGAGGCGGTCGCCGACGATATTGAGGCGCGTCACGCCACGGGGCAGCCTGTGCTCGTGGGCACGATTGACATTGAGACCTCCGAGCGTCTGAGCGCAATCTTGACGCGGCGCGGCATCAAGCACGAGGTGCTCAACGCCAAGCAGCATGAGCGCGAGGCCGAGATCATCGTCAATGCGGGGCAGCAGGGCGCAGTCGTGATTGCCACCAACATGGCTGGTCGTGGCGTCGACATCAAGTTGGGTGAGGGTGTCGCCGATTTGGGTGGCCTCTACGTGCTCGGCACCGAACGCCACGAATCGCGCCGCATCGACAATCAGCTCCGCGGCCGCTCTGGGCGTCAGGGCGACCCGGGCGAGACGCGTTTCTACCTGTCCGCCGAGGACGAGGTGGTGCGGCTCTTCGCGGGCGATCGCATCTACAAGATTCTCGATCGCCTTGGACCGCCCGAGGGCGAGCCAATCGAGCACAAGCTGCTCTCCCGGCAGATCGAAGGTGCTCAGAAGCGGGTCGAGGAGCACAACTTCGAGATTCGAAAGAACGTCCTCAAGTACGACGACGTGCTCAACAAACAGCGCGAGGTCGTCTACGACCAGCGTCGCGAGGTGCTCGAGGGTGCCGACATCTCCGAGCTCGTCCGTGAATGGATCGACGAGACCGTCGAAGACGCTGTCGAGGTTCATCTCCAGGGCGACGGCGATGAGCCACTGGATCTCAACGCTCTGACCGTTGGTCTGCGCGCGATCTACCCCGTTTCCTTTACTGCTGCCGAGCTAGGGCCGATCGAGCAGATCAACCCGGACGATCTGATCGACCGAGCCGTTGCCGATGCGGCCACGGCATATGAGCATAAGGAGCGCGTGATTGCTCAGATCGACCCCGATCTGATGCGTCGCGCAGAACGCTTCTACCTCCTCCAAACGATCGATACACGTTGGCGCGAGCACCTCGACAACATGGACTACCTGCGCGATGGCATTCATCTGCGCGGTCTCGCCCAGAAGGATCCCGTCGTGGAGTACCGCACCGAGGGACACGCAATGTTCGGCGAGATGATGGCGGAGGTGCAGCAGGAGGTTGTCGCTGGACTGTTCCAGTTCGTGATCGAAGTTGATGGTCCGGATGGACGCGCGGTGATCGATCCCTTCACGATCGAAGAAAACATGGATCAGCTGATTGCTCAGCACGAGGACATCAGTGCCTTTGAGGCACCGGGCACGCCACCACCCGCAGCACAGCAGCAGAGCGCGACGGCGCCAAACCCCGACTCGGCGTGGTCGCGTTCGTCCGATTGGGGAGGCACGGCGACCAGCAGTGGCGCGGTTGAGGAACTCGAGGATCGCTCGTCCCATACGCTGCGTGGTCAGGCGCCCGGAGCAGCGGGGCGACGGAAGAAGCCGACGAAGAAGAAACGTCGTGGCTGACGCGCCGGAGGTGTTGTCTGTCGACGACCTCGCGGCCGCAGTTGAGGAGCTCAGAGCCCGCCTTGTGTGGGTTCGTGATTACCTTTGACCCGGCTCGCCTGCAGGAGCGGATCGACGAGCTCGACACACTGATCGGCGAGCCCGGCTTCTGGGACGACCAAGAGCGGGCCGTCAAGGTTTCGGCCGAG
Organism: Gaiellales bacterium; assembly: GCA_964203735.1. GTDB lineage: Bacteria > Actinomycetota > Thermoleophilia > Gaiellales > F1-60-MAGs149 > F1-60-MAGs149. The sequence continues at coordinate 8,786 of CAXNNM010000006.1, forward strand.
CGCTCGCGCAATGCGCGCAAGGTGGAGCTCTACGAGAACCTGTCCGCGGACGTCGCCGACGCGAGCGATCTCGTCGTGATGCTCGCGGATGCACCAGAACTGCTCGACGAGGTCACGACGACCGTGACAGGTCTGAGTTCGCGGATTGACGAACTGGAGGAGGGGGCACTCTTCTCGGGCGAGTACGACGCGGGGCCTGCCGTGGTGACAGTGAGCGCGGGCGCGGGTGGCACCGACGCGATGGACTGGACCGAGATGATTCTGCGCATGTACCTGCGCTGGGCCGAGCGGCGCGGTTTCTCGACGAGGTTGCTCGAGGCCTCGCCGGGAGAAGAGGCGGGGATCAAGTCGGTTGCGCTACTCGTCGAGGGCGAGAACGCCTACGGCATCCTTGGCGCCGAGAAGGGCGTGCATCGGCTCGTCCGACTGTCGCCGTTCGACTCTGCACACCGCCGACATACGGCCTTTGCGCGCGTCGATGTGACACCGTGGGTCGACGAGGACGTCGATGTCGAAATCGACGATGGCGACCTCAGGATCGACACGTACCGGGCGTCAGGTGCTGGTGGACAGCACGTCAACAAGACCGACTCAGCGGTGCGCATCACGCATCTGCCGACCGGCATCGTCGTGCAGTGTCAGAACGAGCGCTCGCAGACATCGAACAAGCAGACCGCGATGCGGGTGCTCAAGAGCCGTCTGATCGAGCTGGAATTGAAGAATCGGGCAGAGGAACTCGCCAAGGAGCGGGGAATGAGTCAGGACAACTCGTTCGGCAGCCAGATTCGCAGTTATGTCCTTCACCCGTACACGATGGTCAATGACCACCGCACAAACCGCAAAGACGGCAACATCCAAGCGGTTTTGGATGGCGATCTCGATCCGTTCATCCGCGATTTTCTGTTGCGCCGCACCGCTGCTGACGGCGACGCTGTTGCCGAATCGTAATCTGCTGCGACGGCCAGCGGATGATAGATTGGGTGCGTTGGCATGCTGAAGCGAGACTCCCCATCTGACCCCCTTCCGGAGCCGTTTGACGTCGCCGATTCTGGCTATGTGAGCATCGCCGACACGGATCTTCGCAGCGAGAACGAGCTGGAACGCGAGGCCGACGAGCGTCGCCGTCGTCGTGCTGAGGCGCTCTCCGAACTCGCGGGTGAGACCAGCGAGTTTCGCCGCCCGTTTGCCCCGCGCAACGAGGCGATGATCCTGCTGGAGAACTGCACCATGGTCTACCCGGGCGACGTTGTCGGGTTGGATGACGTGACGCTGCAGATCGATAAGGGGGAGTGGGTCTTCCTCGTCGGTCCGTCCGGCTCGGGCAAATCCACCTTCATCAAGCTGTTGCTGAAGGAAATCGATGCGACGAACGGCAACGTCCAGGTTGGTGGCAAGTCGCTTCGCACCCTCAAACGCTCTCAGGTGCCTAAGTTGCGTCGCAACATTGGCTGCGTCTTCCAGGACTTCAAACTGTTGCCGACGCGCACGGTCTACGAGAATGTCGCCTATGCGCTCGAGGTGCAGGGCCAGCGGCTCGAGGTGATTGAGCGCAAGGTGCCTGAGATCATCGGCTTGGTCGGTCTCTCCGACAAGATCGATAAGTTGCCGCACGAGTTGTCGGGTGGACAGCAGCAGCGCGTTTCGATTGCCCGCGCGTTCGTCAACCATCCGCCGCTCTTGATCTGCGACGAGCCGACCGGCAACCTCGATCCCGAGACGTCGATCGGCATCATGCAGTTGCTCTACCGCATCAACCGTGCGGGGACCACGATCTTGATGGCCACCCACGACCGCGAGATGGTCGACAAGATGCGTCGTCGTGTGATCGCGCTCGAAGAGGGCCGCGTCGCGCGTGACGATCGTCGTGGTGGCTACGTCGAGGACGAGGAGCAGGTCTAGTGGAGACCCGCTGGAAGTTCTTTGTCTTGGAGGCGCTGAAGTCGCTGAAGGGCAACTTCGCGACGACGATCGCAGCCGTCGTGACGGTGCTCGTTGTGATGTTTATTGCCGGGATTGGCATTGCGCTCGGCTCGTACGTCTACAACTACTCCAACAAGGTGCGAGACGACGTCACGATTCGTGCCTACTTGAAGGATTCGGCAACGCCAAGGCAGATCGGCGACATTCAGCGCACGATTACCGAAACGCCTGGCGTACAGGATGGCTCGTTGCAGTTCGTCTCGAAGGACGATGCAATTCTGCGTCTACAGAAGCAGCTGGGCAAGGATTCCGAGCTGCTCAAGCTGACGTTGGGCAATCCGTTGCCGGCCTCATTCGAATTCAAGGCTGTCGATCCGGACCAGACTGCGGGCATCGCCAAAGCCGTAGCGGGGCTACCGGGTCTCGACCCGCCCCAGCCAGGTCTGCCAAATCCCGATTATGGAGCGGGCAAGGCGGATCGCGTCTTAAAGACAGCCGGCACGATCACCATCGTGCTGCTTGGCATGGGCGTCGTGCTCGCGATCGCCGCCATCCTCTTGATCGGCAATACGATCCGGCTCTCGATCTTTGCGCGTCGTCGCGAGGTCGAGGTAATGAAACTCGTGGGTGCCACCAACTGGTTCGTGCGCCTTCCTTTCATGATCGAAGGGATGGTCTGTGGTGTAGCAGGAGCAATCCTTGCCTCGATTCTGCTGGCGATCAGCTATCAGACGCTGCTGGCCGATCGTGTCCAATCGTCAATGACGGGTAACGGTTCGCCCGAGGCAATCGCGTTTCCGCTGCTCGTGCTGCTGCTGATTGTTGCGGGCTTGGCGATTGGTGCGATTGGGTCGGGCCTCACGATGCGCCGCTTCCTTCAGGTCTAAAACGCATGCCGATTCGGCAATCTGCCTGTCGGCGCTCTACCCTTTGCGTATGACGGAATCTCAGTTGCCGCGCATGTTGTTTGTGGAAGACGATCCCGTCATCCGTCAAGCCACGAGTGACTACCTGACGCGTAACGGTTTCGAGGTGATTGCGGCCGAGGATGGCGATGCGGGTCTCGTCGCGTGGCGCGAGTGTGACCCGGTGCTGGCACTGCTCGACGTGATGCTGCCTGGGATGGATGGCGTGGCGCTCTGCCGTGCAATCCGGGCCGAGTCGCAGATCCCGGTGATCCTCATGTCGGCGCGCTCTGATCCGATCGATGTCGTGCTGGGGCTCGAAGCGGGCGCAGACGATTACGTCACGAAGCCGTTCGAGCCAGCGGTGCTCGCGGCGCGACTGCGGGCTGCGTTGCGGCGCGTGACTCCGACAGACATCGAGCGTGCTCCCTTTGAACAAATCGGGTCTCTGCTGCTCGATCGCGAGGGATACGCGGTGTCGCGCGACGGCGAGCCGTTGGCGCTTACGCCGACGGAGTATCGCCTGCTGGTGGAGTTCATCGACAACGTCGGGTTGGCCCTCGACCGCGCGGTCTTGCTGGAGCGCGTGTGGGGGTATGGCTGGGCAGGAGATACGCGGCTTGTCGATGTGCACGTTCAGCGGCTCCGCGCCAAGATTGAGGTCGACCCAGCAGCGCCCGAGCTCGTCCAGACCGTGCGTGGGATTGGCTATAAGTTGGTGCAGCCGAGCGAGGCTACGTGAGCCTGCGGGTCCGGCTCGCTCTCGCAATTGCGATCATCAGCGCCCTCGTCGCCGGGGGCATTAGTGTCGCGGTCTACCAGCGGAGCACAACGGATCGTGTCGATCGCGCGCGCGAAACGGCGGCTCGTCAGGCGAGGACCGCTGCTTCGATTGTGCGGTTGCGATTGCCGGGCGGCGCGACGGTCACGCCATCTGGCTCGTACGTCGTGACGCAAGACGGTTCGGTGGGCGACGCGTCAATCGGCCTTGGGCTCCCGGCGCTGCTACAGGCGCGTGTCGAGAATGCGCCTGACCGCGTGTTTACCGAACCTGTCTTGGAGGGAGCAGACCCGGCCGTGTACGCGGGGACCCAGTTGTCGGGCGTAGCGTCTGTCTACGTTCGACAGTCCTTCGTAGCCGATCAGGAAGAGCTCAATGCGCTGCGCGATGCTCTGATTCGACTGACAGCAGCAGCATCGGTAATTGGTGCGATCCTCGGCACGCTCGTGGCATCCGCTTTGTCGCGACGGCTGCGACGATCGGCGGTGTTGGCGCGCCGTTTGGCTGCTGGCGACCTCGATGCGCGGCTTCATCCGCGCGGGCGCGATGAGATCGCTCAGCTTGGTCGTGCACTCGACGATATGGCCGAGTCCCTTGGTGCGACGATCCGAGAGCTCGATGAGGTAGCCGAGCGTGAGCGGAGTTTCTCTGCCGATGTCGCGCACGAGCTGCGCACGCCGATTACCGGCCTCGTTGCTGCTTCGTCCCTGCTCGATGACACGCCGGAGGCGATGATGGTCAAGGAGCGTGCAGGGGCGCTCGCCCACCTTGTGGAAGACCTGCTCGAGGTCATGCGGCTCGATGCGGGGGCAGAGACGGCGATGTCGGATCAGTTCGACCTCGTTCGACTCGTCGGCGACGTCACACGCGATCGGCTACCCGAGGCCGAGATTACGCTCCCACTCACGCTCCGCGTGCAGTCGGATCCTCGCCGGCTTGAACGGATCTTGGTCAATCTCCTCGAGAATGCTCGTCGCTATGGCGCAGCGCCGTATGCGGTGACGCTGGATGCGGACACGATGACGCTGACTGTGCGCGATAGCGGCAAGGGGTTTGGGGTCTTCCTCGATCGGGCTGCTGATCGCTTCGCGATGGCGTCGACTGCGCGCGGTGGTGGTTCGGGGCTCGGTCTGGCGATCGCTGAAGGGCAGGCGCGGGTGCTGGGCGGCACACTTGAGCTACGCGACGATGCGGGTGCCGTTGCGGCTCTGCACCTACCGCCTGAGGCTCGCGTGCCGATTGGAGCGGCCGTTGTGATGGGAGGTCGACCATGACCCGCGTGCTGGTGGTGTTGATATTCGGGATGCTGCTGGTTGGCTGTGGCGGTGCGAACAGCGAAGTCCGCGACGAGGGCCTCGCAGCAGGGGATCGAGCCGTCGTCTCGCCGGCAACAGCGACTGGCCAGACTTCGACCCCTGACACGCCGGCCGCGCCCGCGCCGGGCGTTGCCTTTGTCTACCTACTGCGTTACAACCAGCCAGAGCCAACGCGACGAAGCGTGCCCGTCGGAATGTCCGTGCCCGAGTCGAGCATGCGTGAGTTGCTTTCGGGACCGACGCTGGCGGAGATGACGCTGCACTACTCAACGGCGATTCTGGAAGGCACGCGCCTGCTCAGCTATTCCCGCACGGGTCGTGTGGCGATCGTCGATGTCTCAGCCCTGCCCGCAGTCCAGGGAGACAACGACTCTGAGGCGCTGCTTGCGCTGTATCAGATCGTGTACACCGTTACTGCTTCCGGGGGGATCGATGCGGTGCAGGTGCGCGTCGATGGGCGTCCCTACGGCCTCAATTCGGTGACGGGTGGGTCAAGCGTGCTCGAGCCACCGTTGACACGAGCGGATCTCTCCTTCGTGGTCGCTGCCGAGACCCTGCCAGGAAGCACGGGCTGTGCGGTAGCGAAGAAGAATGCGCCGCCCTACGCTGGCGCACCGATGCTGACGTTGGTGCGCCCCAAGAGTGGCGAGACGGTACGTGGGACACTGCAGGTCCGGGGCGCGCTACAGAGCAATGGTGGGCCGATCGTGATTCGACTCTTGCAGGACGAGTTGGAGATTACGAACCGCATCATCGACGAGCAGTGCCGTGGCAGTTTTGCCGCGACAATTCCGCTTCCCCGTACGCTGATTGGCTCGGTCGATGTTGAGGTAATCGCTCCTGGAACCAACGGTGAGCCGGCGACCTCGATGCGTCAGACGATCACAGTCGAGGGGTAGGGCGCCAGCGACACGTACGATGTACGTATGAGCGGCGAGGGCGAACGAACGATTGCGCAGAACCGAAAGGCGCGCCACGAGTACCACCTCGAGGACAACCTCGAGGTGGGCATCGTGCTGACCGGCAGCGAGATCAAGTCGCTGCGGGCCGGATCTGCCAGCGTCAATGAGGCCTACGCGATGATTCGTGGCAGTGAGGTCTGGCTCGTCGGAGCGACGATCGAGCCCTACTCCCAGTCGGGCATGCGCAATCACGATCGTCTGCGGGATCGCAAACTGTTGCTGCACAAACGCGAGATCGAGAAGTTTCGTCAGCGCGTCGAACAAAAGGGCTTCACGCTGGTGCCACTGCGGATCTACCTGAAGAATGGTCGCGCCAAAGTCGAGATTGCACTTGGGCGCGGTAAGGACACGATCGACAAGCGCGAGACCGTCAAGGCACGTGAGGCGAAGCGCGACATGGATCGCGCAGTCAAGGAACGGGGCTAGTCATGCGCCGCTCGGGTTTCCTGGTCGTGGGGGGCGCGATTGTTGTGGCAGTCGTGTTGGTGGCAGGTTTTGTTGCACTCGGGGGTGCCGAGCGGCTCACCACCACGCAAACGGCGAGTGCGGCTACGTGCCAGCCCACCGATTCGGCGAGTTCGCAGGGCTCGGCGGCCGAGGCTGAGGCATCACAGATCCTGCTTGCCTCGCTGCAGGCCGCTGCCTGCTCGCTCAAGGTCTCGCGTGAGGATCTCGTGCTGGCCTTGGGGCGTGGCACGGGTATTGCCGAAGCGGCCGAAACGCTGGGTGTGTCGCCCGACGCGTTGACAACGGCTGTGCTCGGAGCGATCACAACAGCCGTCGACGCCGAGCAGGCCGCTGGCAGGCTGACGCCGACGACGGCTCTGGCCGTGCGAACCTTGCTCGAGATCGTGCCGCCAGATCAGCTGCTCGCCGCCGTGCGTGGTGATCAGGGTGCCTGTAAGACGCTGCCCTGGAAGTCGACAGGTGACCTCAACGAGATTGCAGCAGAGATTGGTGTCAAGACGGGGCTGGGCGCCGCCTGTGCGCTCCAGGTCTCGCCGCTCGAGGCTGTCGCCGCGTTGGCCGACCCGCAGGGGCTCGAGGGCTTGGCAACCCGCGCTGGAGTGTCGCAGGCGACGGTGGAAGCGGCTGTGCGGGCTGCGATGGAGCAGTCAATCAATGAGGCCGCGGAGGCTGGCGCTCTTTCGGGCACAGAGGGTACGGTCTTGGCGGCTGCAGCGCGTGTTGCTCCGGTGGATCGACTGCTTGCGATCGTGCGTGGTGACGACGATCCGTGCGTCGCCTTCCCGTGGCCCGGTTCGACGAGTCGGGGCGAGACGCTCGCAGGCGTTGCGCTGGTGGGCATTGTTGACGCCGCCTGCCAGTTGCAGGTACCGACCTTTGACATGTTTGCCGCGCTCGCCAGCCAGGCCGAGCTTGATGCGCTGATCGCAAG
>CAXNNM010000007.1:0-15329 GCA_964203735.1 Gaiellales bacterium
GTTGCTCGGAGCCATCTGGGGGCTCGCCTTTGGCGCGGGCATGGACATCTGGCAGCTCGCCTCGTTTGGACCCGCACTGACGCTGTCGGCCTTCATCGCCGTCCACGCACGAGCAGTACCGTTTGACATCGTGCACGCCACAACCAACGTGATCCTGCTCGGCGTCGCCGGTCTCCCCCTGATCGGTCTCTTGGAACGCAGCGCCCAACGCGTGCGCGGACGCTGGCTCAGTCCAGAGGAGGCCAAGCGATGACGCGCTCGCTCCTCATTGCCCTGCTTACCTTGATGGTCGTTGGGGTTCCGGCACAGGCAGCCAGTCTGTCCTCGACAGGCTCGTTTCTGGCTTCCAGCCTCGATGCCAACGGTTGCGCGCGCGAGTCCGGCGCGGCCGCAAGCGTCAACCTCACCTCATGGGCCGCGCTTGGGCTCGTTGCGAGTGGTCGCTCGGCTGGCTCCGCCGCGTCCTGCATCGAGCGGCACGCCAAGGCCCTCGCCTCAACCACCGACATCGAGCTCGCCGTCCTTGCACTCGCTGCCGCCCGTCGCAATCCGGGCAATGCCAATGGACGTAATCTCGTCCAGGCTATTCAAGGCTCGCTGAAGCACGGTCGGATCGGTAGCCTTGTGGCCTCGAACCAATTTGGCATTCTCGCCCTCAAGGCCGCCGGAGCGCCAATCCCCGCCGCTGCCAAGCGCACGCTGCTCGCAGACCGGAATCGCGATGGTAGTTGGCCCGTCGCACCCGGCAGCGATGGCGATTCGAACCTGACTGCATCAGGCATCATGGCTGCGGTGGCGGCCGGCATAAAGCCAAACAGCACCGTGATCACGCGAGCCGTCGCGTGCCTCAAGAGATTTCGTAGCCAAGGTGGCTACGCGCTGACAGCCGGCTCGCCCCCCGATGCACAGTCGACGGCCTGGGTCCTGCAAGGGCTGGCCGCCGCTGGAAAGCGCGATCCTGCCGCCGAGGCGTATCTGGCGTCACTCGAGCGATCGAATGGTGCAGTCGCCTACCAGCGTGGGCTTGTGATCACGCCCGTCTGGGTGACGGCTCAGGCAGCGCTTGGGCTGGCGCGCCGGCCATTTCCACTACGACCCTGATTTCTAGGCGAATGTCACAAAGGGGTCAGACCCCTATGTGACATTCGCCTAGAAGTCTTGGTTGGTCGGCTCGTCGGCCACGCCCCACACGCCCATCGCGCGGAACTTGGCGCGTCGCATAGCGCGGCGTTGAGCCGGCGGAATCGCCTCGGCTTCGGCAAGCGATTGCCGCAGCGCCGTATCGAGCAGGCGCGCAGAGGCGTCGAGATCGGCGTGGGCGCCACCGCTCGGCTCGTCGACGATCGTGTCGATCACACCGAGATCGAGGCAGGCCCGAGCCGTCGGACGAAAGGCGAAGGCCGCCTTCTTGGCTTGGCCGGCATCCTTCCAGAGAATTGCGGCACAGCCCTCAGGAGAAATGACCGAATAGATCGCGTTCTCCTGCATCTGCACGCGATCGGCCACCGCAATCGCCAGGGCACCACCCGAGCCACCCTCGCCGATCACCGTCGCCACGATCGGAACGCTTGCCTGACAGAACGCGAGCACAGAGCGGGCGATCATCCCGGCCTGCCCACGCTCCTCGGCCTTGACGCCAGGATAGGCACCCGGCGTGTCGACGAACGTCAGGATCGGATAACCAAAGCGCTCAGCCAGCTCGACAGCACGAATGGCCTTGCGATAGCCCTCAGGGTGAGGCATGCCAAACATGCGCCGCGTGCGCTCGGCCAGATCGCGGCCCTTCTGATGCCCAATCGCCACCACCGTCTGGCCGTGGTACCGCGCCAGCATGGTGATCAGCGCCTCGTCATCCGAGAAGGCGCGGTCGCCGCGCAACTCGAAGGCGTCGCTAAACAGCCGCTCGACGTAGTCGAGCGTGTACGGGCGATCGGGATGGCGGGCGAGCTGAACCGCATCCCAAATCTGCGACTCCTCCGCACGTGCCTCGAAGCGCTTGCGCAGGCGGCGAACTTCGTCGGAGACCCTAACCACGCTTTCGCCCCAGTCCAAACATGCCAAGCACGCGGTCGACAGGGTTCTCATCCGTACCCGACTGTGGAAGCGGCTCGTTGTCGCCCGTCGGCTCGTCCTCGGCAGGCGAGAACAGCACCAGCAGCTTGGCCAGCTCGCCACGCAACTCGCGGCGAGGCACGACCGCATCCAGCTGGCCGAGGCGCAGGTTCGACTCGGAACGACCAAAATCGGGAGCGGTCTTCTCGCCCGTTGTCTGCTCGACCACGCGCGGGCCCGCGAACGAGAGCAGCGCGCCCGGCTCGGCAACGACGACGTCGCCCAGCGACGCGAACGACGCGATCACACCACCCGTAGTTGGGTGGGCCAACACCGAGATGTACGGCACGCCAATTTCCCGCAGGCTGTCAACCGCGCCGACCGTCTTCGCCATCTGCATCAAGGCGAGGATGTTCTCCTGCATGCGTGCACCGCCCGAGGCTGTGACGCTGATCAACGGGATTCGGCGAGCCACCGCGAGATCGGCAGCAAGGCAGAAGCGCTCGCCCATCACGCTGCCCATCGAGCCACCCATGAAGGCGAAGTCCATCACGGCGACGGCAGCAGGGCGTCCGACGATCTTGCCGCTACCCGCCACCAGCGAGTCACCGAGCCCCGTCGCCAATTCGGCATCGAGCAAGCGGTCGGTATACGGTTTGAGATCGACGAAGGCGAGTGGGTCGGCCGCACGCAGGTCGCTGCCAATTTCGACAAACGAGCCAGGGTCGAGCATCTGCTCGATGCGTTCCATCGCGCCCACGGCGAAGTGATGATCGCACTGTGCGCAGACGCGCAGCGAGTGGCGCAGCTCGTCATCTCGGAAATGAGACCGGCAGCTGGGACAGGTATTCGGATGACGGCGGCCACCACCCGCGTCGCCCGAGGGCCGCTCCACATTGACCTCGATCGGTGTCACAGGTCGCGCTGCTCCTTGAACCGCTCGACCACGAGCGACGCGTTGTGTCCGCCGAAGCCGAAGCCGTTCGACAGCGCAATATCCGTGGTCTGCTCGCGCATCAGATTCGGCACATAATCCAGATCGCAGTCCGGATCGGCGTGGTGCAGATTGATCGTCGGGGGAAGGTAGCCCCCCTGGATCGCCAGGACGCAAATCGCGGCCTCAGTAGCGCCGGTTGCTCCAAGCAGATGGCCCGTCATCGACTTCGTCGACGAGACGGGGATCTGGTGCGCACGCTCACCAAAGACCTTCTTGAGCACGCGCGTCTCTGCAGCGTCACCGATCGGCGTCGAGGTGCCATGGGCGTTGATGTACTGAATGTCGTCGATCGTGCGCCCGGCGTCGGCGATCGCGTTGCGCAGCGCGCGGGCCGGGTTCTCGCCCGTTGGATCCGGCTCGGTAACGTTGTGGGCGTCCGACGACAGGCCGTAGCCCGTCACCTCGGCCAAGATCGTGGCGCCTCGGCTCAAGGCGTGCTCGAGCTCTTCGAGCACCAAAACCGTCGCGCCCTCGCCCAGCACGATGCCGTCGCGCGTTGCGTCGAACGGGCGGCTCGCGCCCTCGGGATCGTCGTTGCGCGTCGAGCAGGCACGGATGCCGTGGAAGCCGCCGACGCCGACGGGCGTCAGGCCGCACTCCGAGCCGCCAGCCAACATCGCGTCGGCCATCCCCGCGCGGATGTACATCACCGCGTCGCCAATCGCCATCGAAGACGCTGCGCAGGCAGTGCTCGAGGCGGCCAATGGTCCGCGCGTGCCGAACTCCATCGACACGTAGCCAGCAGCCATATTCGGGATGATCCCTGGCGTCCAAAAGGGCGAGAAGCGCTCGATGCCACGTTCAAAATAGTGCTCGTGAGCGGCCTGCTGCATGTCCATCCCACCGATGCCACTGGCAATCGATGCGCCGATGCGGTCGCCCTCGGCCGGGATGTCGAGCCCCGAAGCCTCAACGGCCTCGCGCGCCGCACCCACAGCAAGGTGGATGTAGCGGCTCGTGCGTCGCGCGGCCTTGCGTTCCATCACGGTCTCGGGATCGAAGCCCTTGACCTCGCAGCCGATCTTGACTGGACTGTCCGAGACATCGAACGTCGTGATCGGCCCGCCACCCGGCTTGCCGACGCGCAGGGCGGCGTCGAACTCCGCGATGCTGTTGCCAATCGGGTTGACTGTCCCCATGCCGGTAATGACCACGCGTCGCATCGAGCTACATCCCTAGCCCGCCGTCGACCGACAAGATCGCGCCCGTCACGAAGGCCGCGTCGTCGGACAACAAAAAGCGCACGGTATTGGCAATGTCCTCGGGCTCACCTAGGCGACCAAGCGGTGTCTGCGCGAGCAGAATGCCGCGGATCTCATCGTTGAGCACATCGGTCAATTCGGTCGAAATATAGCCCGGCGCGACGCAGTTGACACGAATGCCACGCGAGCCAACCTCTTTCGCGAGCGCTTTCGTTAGCGCAATCACGCCACCCTTCGAGGCCGCGTAGTTCGTCTGCCCAAGGTTGCCATGGAGCCCGACAACGCTCGACATCGTGACGATGCTACCGCGCTTCTTGCGCAGCATCTTGCGCGACGCAGCGCGAGCGACATGGAAGGTGCCGCCGAGGTTAACGTCGATCACGCGGTCCCAATCCTCGGGCGTAATGCGCGAGATGAGGTTGTCGCGGGTGATGCCCGCATTCGCGACAAGGTTCCAGAGATCGTCGCCGAAGGCCTCTTCCGTCGCGTCGACCATCGCGCCCGCGGCCTCGGGGTCGCTCACGTCGCCGTGGATCGCAACGGCCTCGCCCCCTGCAGCCGCGATCGCAGCGACGACAGCGTCGGCAGCCTCGCGATTAGCGGTGTAGTTGACTCCGACCTTGGCGCCGGCGGCAGCCAGTTGCTGCGAGATCGCCGCGCCAATGCCACGAGAGCCACCAGTGACGAGCGTTACGCGTCCTTCAAGCGGTCGTTCAGCCATGGGGGAGCACCTCCTGTGCCTTGGCGAGCCCTTCGGGATCACCGATCGTAACTGTCGTACAACTGCGGTCAATGCGTCGGATCAGGCCGGCGAGCACTCCGCCCGGGCCCACCTCGATGAACTCGGTGACACCCTGGCTGGCAAGCGACTGCACCGCCTGCGTAAAGCGTACCGGCGCTCCGAGCTGCGACGTGAGGATGTCGATAATTGCCGTCTCGTCTTCTCCCTGGCAGGTAACCGTCGAGAAGAACCCGCTCGTCGGCGCTTGGAAGGTTGTCGCCTCCAACGCGGGGCGCAAATCGTCTGCCGCTGCGGCGGTCAGCGGCGAGTGGAACGCTCCCGAAACAGCCAATTTCAGGGCCCGTCTCGCACCCGCTTCCGTCGCAGCCTCGATGAAGGCGTCGACTGCCTCGTCCTCGCCCGACACCACGACCTGCCCCGGACAGTTGTAGTTCGCGACCCAGACCCCGTCGATGCCATCGCAGAGCGCTTCGACCTGGGCATCCTCGAGGCCGATCACTGCAGCCATCGCGCCCGGCGTTCGCGCCGCAGCAGCGGCTGTTGCCACGCCACGTGCCTGCGTCAGGCGAATCGCATCGCCGATGCTCAAAATGCCCGAAGCAACCAGCGCCGCATACTCGCCGGCGGAGTGCCCGATCGAGACATCAGCAGAAATGCCGGCCTCACGAACCGCCGCCAAACACGCCAGCGAGGCCGTCGTCAGTGCGGGTTGCGTGATCTCGGTCTGGTCGAGCAACTCCTTGGGCCCGCTGCGGCAGAGCTCGAGCAGGTCGGCCCCGTAGGCCGCGGAGGCCTCGACGAAGACCGCCGCAGCGGCCGCCGAGGCTTCGGCGAAGGCAACACCCATGCCGACGGCCTGCGAGCCCTGTCCTGGAAAGCAAAAAGCGGTTTTCATGCGGGTTCTCCCATCCAGCGAATCAGGCACGTACCCCAGGCGAGGCCGCCACCGAGTCCCATCATCAATAGTCGTTGGCCTGGCTGCAAGCGGCCGGTGCGCCACGCGTAATCGAGGCAAAGCGGAATCGACGCGGACGATGTATTGCCATACCGGTCGAGGGTAATCACGACGCGCTCGCTCGGAAACTTAAGGCGCGCAACTCCACTCTCGATGATGCGCAGGTTCGCTTGATGCGGCACGAACAGGTCGATGTCGTCCTGCGTCCAGCCGCCCGCCTCGAGCACTCGCTGCGTCGAGTCGACAATCGCCTGCGTCGCAAAGCGATAGACGACGTTGCCGTTCATGCGGATGTTGCGGTCGACCGGCTGGCCGTTGCGTGAGGTGAGGTCGCCGACGAGGTCGCCGCCCTTGGAGCCGTCAACCCCGAGCTCGACGACGACGTTCTCTTTCGTCGGTGCTGCGCCCGCCCGGATGATGACCGCGCCCGCACCATCGCCAAACAGGATGCACGTGCCGCGATCGTCCCAGTCGGTAATGCCCGACAGCACCTCGCTGCCGATCACCATCACCGTGGTGGCGAGGCCCGAGTGGATCTGGGCGACGGCATGCCCCAAGGCGTAGGCGAAGCCAGCACAGGCGGCCAGCATGTCGATGGCGCCCGCGCTGTGCGCACCGATGTCGTCGGCCACGAGCGCAGAAATCGAGGGAAATGAACGCTCGGGCGAGGCCGTCGCCGTCAGGATCAAATCGATCTCGGCGGGTGCAATATCGGCGCGCTCCAGCACCTGCCTCGCGGCGATGATCGCTAACGAGGTGACTGTCTGGCCCTCAGCCGCAACTCGGCGTTCGCGAATACCGGTGCGCTCTTGGATCCAGGCGTCGTCGGTCTCGACACGCTGCGAGATTTCGTCGTTCGTCACCACGCGGTCGGGAATCGCGGCCCCGACGGCAATGATCGCCAAATCCGTCTCGACCGCTGCGATCACGCGGGCGGCTCCGACAAGAGTCCGAAGGTCAGAACGCCTTCGACAGCCGGCTCGTCGCCCACGGTGACGGTCGCGCGAACGCGACCAATGCGGCCACGCAGGCGATCCACGTCGATCACCATGTCGAGCACGTCACCTGGACGCACGATCCGCCGAAAGCGCACGTCATCGATGCCCGCAAAGACGCCAAACTTGCCCTGATGATCGGGGTGCGTCAACGCGCAGATCGCCGCCACCTGTGCGGAGGCCTCAACCATTACGACACCAGGCACGATCGGGTTGCCGGGAAAGTGGCCTTGGAGAAACCACTCATCACCAGTGATCGTCCAGCGTCCATGAGCACGAACGCCCGGCTCGAGCTCGACGATCTCGTCGACGAAGAGAAACGGGTCGCGATGCGGAATGATCGCCTGAATGGCGTCTCGATCAAGCGCGGTCATCTCCGCCTCCAGAGTTCGGTGTGCGCGTACCAGCGGTCACAGGGGTATCGTAGCCGCGTGCACTCCTCCGCCTCGCAACGAGCGACACCCCGTAACGTGATTACCCGCGCGAGTTGCCCATCGACACAAGACATCGTGCGCGATGAGGCGCTTGCTGGTGCCCCCGCCGGGACGATCTGCGTGACGGATCATCAGACCGCCGGTCGCGGTCGACGCGGCCGGACCTGGAGCGATCCACCCGGCAAGGCCTTGATGTTTTCGTATCTGGCCCGCCCGACGCGAGCCCTCGCCGAGCTAAGCAGCCTTTCTCTCGTCGTTGGCATCGCCGTCGCCGAATCGCTGCCAGTCCCAACCCTCCTGCGCTGGCCAAACGACCTGGTGGTGGCCGGTGGCAAGGTGGCTGGCATCCTCGTCGAGCTCGTGACACCCGCCGCTGGACCGCCCTTCGCAATCATCGGCATCGGCATCAACGCGAACCTGACGCGCGATGAGTTGCCCTCAACCGATCGCCTGCCGGCGACCTCACTGCTGGTCGAAGGCGGCGTGGAGATCGACCGCATCGCTCTGCTCGAGTCGCTTGCCGACCGCCTCGACGCTGCTCTAGCGCTGTTCGATAGCGAGGGCCTGCCGGCGTTTCTCGCCCGCTATGCCGCGCTCGATGGCCTTGTCGGCCACGCGCTGACACTGCGACTGCCCGGCGGCGAGGTCGCGGGCACGGCGGCCGGCATCGACCACACCGGCTGCCTCGTTTTGACGCTCGCTGACGGATCGACGCAGAGCTTCGCGGCAGGCGAAGTCGAGCGCGTGCTCGACTAGCGATCGCTCAGACGCGACACTTTGGGCCCGGGCCCAGAATGTCGCCGCGCCCCGCTGCTAGAGTCGCGCCAGCCCGATCGGAGGTCGTAGAGATGAAGATTGTTCCCACCCGCGTCGATTCGATCACGCTTGCCGTCCGCGATTTTCCTGCGTCTGTGGCGTTCTACGAGGATGTCTTTGGTTTCGTAAAGCAGAGCCAGAACGAGATCCTTGCGCGGTTTGTCCTCGACAACCTCAAGCTCGATCTGATCCAAGCCGAGGTCCTTGAAAGCGAGACGGGTGTGCCGGCGTTTCCCGCCATGCCAGGGCCAATCACGATCGCGATCGCCATGCCGGCCGCTGGTGACGTTGATGCCTGTCAACTCCGCGCAGAGGCCGCTGGCGTTCGTGTCCTCGCTCCTGCAGAAGACAAGCCTTCCGGCCCACGCATCCTCTTTCTCTGCGACCCCGACGGCCACATCTGGGAGGTCGGCCACTTCCCGCCTGACACCTGGACAGCAGACTGATAGCCCAGTGCTGAAGCCGCCTTTCGGCAGCCCCGTCTGCTCAGTCGCAGTGGAAGCTAAAGGCGCAGCATGACTTCGAGCCGACCTCAGGCGACACTTTGGGCCCGGGCCCAGAATGTCGCGTGCTACGAGGCGTTGACTGTGAAGGTCACGGTTTGCTCGGCCTTCGCGTTGCTGCCCGGTGGGAAGAGGTCGAAGGTTACCGTCGCAGTACCAGCCGTGTCCGCCGAGAAGACCCACTGCTCGTGCGTGCCGACACCAACCGCGCCGTCGCTCTCCGTCTCGAGAATGTCGTCCGAGATCTGCACGTACCCCATTGGATACGAGGCCACCCACGTGTAGCCGGTACTCGGATTGATTGGTAGTTGGATCGTGACCGAATCGCCAGCAGCGACATCGATGGTCGTGTTGTCTTCGGTGTAGATCGTGCTGCCACTCGCCGTGGTTGTCGCGGCCGTTGTCGCCGCTTCGGTGGTGGTGGCACTTTCGGTCGCCGTGGCTGTCTCCGTGACGGTCGCAGTTACCGTCGACGGCGAACTGCCCCCACAGGCGGTGATCAGACCCGCTGCAACGAGCACAAGCGCACCAGCAGAGACGATTCGTAGACGCGTATTCATGATGTCCTCACTCTACCTCCGATGCCTTCGCACCGGCCAAGAGTGCGGTGGTTACTCGTCGTCCGAATCGTCGTCGCCCACGCTGTCCGCGTCGTCATCCTCGACCGGCTCGACGGTGTCATCGTCGGCGAGTTCGTCTGGGTCGGCAACGTTGACGGCGTCCGCCAGCACGACGGTCTCGGTTACAACGGCTGTGCCTTCTGGCGCGTCGGCTCCATCCACCTCGTCGAGCTCGTCAACTGCATCGTCTGCCGGCACAATCGCGCAGGACGAGACGCGATCTTCTTCGCCGCGGATACGTTGGACGCGGACGCCCGAGGTCGAGCGACCCATCGAGCGAACCTCGCCGACAGCCATACGCGTGACGATGCCGCTGGCCGTCGTGACGATCAGGTCTTCTTCGCCCGTCACGCAATGTGCCGCGACGAGCGGGCCGCGATCGGCCTCGGCCTTGGCGGCAATCGTGCGGACGCCCTTGGCGCCACGACCGGTCTCGCGATACTCGGAGATCGGCGAGCGCTTGCCGTAGCCACCCTCGGTGATGACGAGCACGTCGTCGCCCTCTTGGGGCACGCGCAGTGCGATGACCTCGTCGTTGCCGGTCAGACGCATGCCGATCAGGCCCGAGGCAGAACGACCCATCGAGCGCACCTTCTCCTCGGAGAAGAGTGCAGCCTGGCCCGACTTCGAGACCATTAGGATGCGGTCCTCGCCATTGGTGAGGCGCACATCGACCAGCTCGTCGCCTTCGCGTAGGTTGATCGCGATGATGCCGTCGGCCTTGAGAATCGTGTTGTACGCGAGGAACTCGGTCTTCTTGACGGTGCCCTTGCGAGTACCAAAGACGAGGTACTTGCCTTCGGTGTAGTCACGCGTCGTAAAGGCGGCCATCACGCGCTCGCCCTCACGGAGCGGCAACACGTTGACGAGGGCTCGGCCCTTGGAGTCGCGCGTGCCAATCGGGAGCGTGTACGCCTTGGCGCGGTAGACCTTGCCGAACGACGTGAAGAACAGCACGTAGTCGTGGGTCGACGCTGTGATGAGGTGCTCGATCCAGTCGTCTTCCTTGGTCTGCATGCCGCGCACACCAACGCCGCCTCGGCGCTGTGCCCGATACGTGTCGACCGGCAGCCGCTTGATGTAGCCGCCGTTGGTGATGGTGATGACCATCTCCTCGTCGGCGATCAGCTCTTCCATATCGATCTCGCCCTCGACCGCGCTGATCGAGGTGCGGCGATCGTCGGCAAACTCGGCCTGGATCGCCTCGAGCTCTTCGATGATGACCTGCGAGACGCGACTCTCGTCGGCGAGGATGCTACGCAGCTCGGCGATCTTGGCCGTCAATTCGGCGTGCTCGGCCCGAATGGCGTCCTGCTCGAGGCCGGTCAGGCGACCGAGGCGGAGGTCGATAATCGCCTGCGCCTGGACTTCGGACATGCCAAATTCGGTCTGGAGGTTCTGGCGCGCCTGCTCGGGATCCTTCGAGTTGCGGATCAGTTGAATGACCGCGTCGAGATTCGTGAGGGCAATCAGGTAGCCATCGAGGATATGGCAGCGACGCTCGGCCCGATCGAGCTGGAACTTCGTGCGGCGCACGATGACGTCGCGCTGATGCGCGATGTAGTGGCGCAGCATGTCGTGGACGCCAAGCGTGCGTGGCACGCCATCGACGAGCGACACCATGTTGGCGCCGAACGTGACCTGCAGCTGCGTGTGCTTGTAGAGCTTGTTGAGGACGACGGTCGCGATCGCGTCCTTCTTCAGCTCGATCACGATGCGCATGCCCTCGTCGGACGAGTGGTCCTTAACGTCCGAGATCTCGGGCATGACCTTCTCGACCGCGAGCTCCGCGATCTTGGCGATAACGCCGTCGTCGCCACCCTTCTTGACCGTAAACGGCAGCTGCGTGACGACAATCGCGCTCTTGCCGCTCGGTAGATCTTCGATGTCGGTCGTGGCGCGGAGCCGGATCTTGCCGCGGCCCGTCGCGTACGCAGCACGAATGCCAGCGTGGCCCATGATCACGCCGCCGGTCGGGAAGTCCGGGCCGGGCATGATCTGCATCAGTTCTTCGAGCGAAATCTCCGGGTTGCGGATCATCGCGATCGTGGCGTTGACGGCCTCGCCCAGGTTGTGCGGCGGAATGTTGGTCGCCATACCGACGGCAATACCCGACGAGCCGTTGACGAGCAGGTTCGGGTAACGCGCCGGCAAGACCAGCGGCTGTTCTCGCGTACCGTCGTAGTTGGGTCCGAAATCGACGGTGTTCGCGTCAATGTCGCGGAGCATCAGCGTCGCTACGCGGGACAGACGGCACTCGGTGTAGCGCATGGCGGCGGCGGAGAAGCCGTCGACGTTACCGAAGTTACCCTGGCCGTCGACCAAGATGGCGCGCGACGAGAATGGCTGCGCCATGCGGACGAGCGTGTCGTAGATCGCCTGGTCGCCGTGCGGGTGGTACGTGCCCATCGTCTCGCCGACGACCTTGGCGCACTTGACGTGCGGGCGGTTGGGCTGGAGGCCGAGCTCGTCCATCGCGTAGAGCACACGACGATGCACCGGCTTGAGGCCGTCGCGGACATCGGGCAGCGCGCGTCCGACAATTACGCTCATCGCGTAATCGAGATACGACGTGCGCATCTCGTCGGCTAGTTCGCGCGGTTCGGAGCCGCCGTACGGCTCCTCGACAGGTGCTTCTGGCTCAGACATCTATTCCCTGTGCGTCGCGGGCGTGCGATTCGATGAAGGCGCGACGGTCTTCGACCTGGTCGCCCATCAAGGTGACAAACATGGCATCGGCCTCGGCCGCGCTTTCCATCGTGACCTGCAGCAGCGTGCGCGTCTGCGGTGCCATTGCGGTATCGCGCAGCTGGTCGGCGTTCATCTCGCCGAGGCCCTTGAAGCGGCTGATCTCGATGCCATCCTTGCAGCAGTCGAAGATCGCCTCGCGAAGTGCTGCGTGGCCAATCGCCTCGATTAGCTTGCGGCCCTGGGTGACCGTAAACGGCCCCGGACCAACGAGCTCGAGCAGGCGCTTGTGGCTGCGGCGCAGACCCTCGTACGCTGCTCCCGTAAAGAGGTTGAGTGGCAGCGGAATCGTCTCGACGGCACCCGTATGGCGTTCGGTGCGGCGCAGCATGATCGAGCCGTCGGTTTCGGTGCTGGTGACCTCGACCGTGACGTGCTCGTCGTCGGCGCCGCCCTTGGCGAACCATTCGCTGATCGCTGCCGGCTCGACATTCGCCTCGAGCAGGCTCGGGTGCTTGGCGAGCTCGGCCACGGTCGGGCCGAATGCTCCACGCATACGCGTGGTCATCAGTTCTTGCTCGCGGACCGACTTGACGATCGAGCGATACAGCTCTTGGTCGAGCGGCAGCCTGTCCTCGCCCGCCATCGCCGTCACCTGCGCGAGGCGCTGGCCCACTGCGTAGTCCTCGACCTCGGAGTCCTTCGACAGGTACATCTGCTCTTTGCCCAAGCGCACGCGATAGAGCGGCGGCTGGGCGATGTACACGTAGCCCGCGTCGATCAGTGGTTGCATGTGCCGGTAGAGGAACGTCAGGATCAGCGTTCGGATGTGGGCACCATCGACATCGGCGTCGGTCATCAGGACGAGCTTGTGGTAGCGCGCCTTCTCGGTGTCGATGTCGTCGCCGACGCCAATACCCATTGCCGCGACCATCGCCTGGATCTCGGCGTTGCCGAAGACGCGATCGATGCGAGCCTTCTCGACGTTGAGGATCTTTCCGCGGAGCGGCAGGATCGCTTGGAACTCACGATCGCGGGCGTCGACTGCCGTGCCGCCTGCGCTGTTGCCCTCGACGAGGTACAGCTCGGAGATCGATGGGTCTGTGGTGACGCAGTCGGTCAGCTTGCCGGGCAGGCCGCCACTGCCGAAGGCCGTCTTGCGGGCAGCCTCGCGAGCTTTGCGGGCTGCTGCACGAGCGCGGGCAGCCGAAACAACCTTCTGGCCGATCGCTTTGGCCTCGGCCGGATGCTCCTCGAAGTACTGAGCAAGCGCCGAGTTGGAGGCGCTATCGACGATGCCGCGGACGTGCGTGTTACCGAGCTTGGTCTTGGTCTGGCCCTCAAACTGTGGCTCGGGTAGACGCACCGAGATGACTGCCGCCAGGCCTTCGGCGACGTCCTCGCCGGTCAGGTTCTCGTCCTTTTCCTTGAGCAGGCCGTTGGCCCGCGCGTAGGAGTTGACGACGCGCGTGACGGCGGTCCGGAAGCCAACGAGGTGGCTGCCGCCTTCGTGGGTGTTGATGGCGTTAGCGAAGGAGTAGATCGACGGCTGGTACGTCTGGTTCCACTGCAGGGCAACGTCGATCTCGACGCTGCTCTCTTCGTCGCGCGAACTGACCACGACGACGCCCGTGTGCACGAGCTCTTTGCCCTGGTTCATGAAGGTGACGTACTCACCGATGCCGCCTTCGTACTTCCACGTCTCGTCGGAGCCATCGCCGCGCTCGTCGATCAGGCGCAGTGCCAACACCGGCGTCAGGAACGCCATCTCGCGCCTGCGGAGGGCGAGCGTATCGCGGTCGAAGCGGATGTCTTCGAAGATCTCGCCGTCGGGCAAGAAGGTGATCGAGGTGCTGCTCTGCCCGTCCCACGCCTCGCCCTTGCTGAGCGCGTTCTGCG
Organism: Gaiellales bacterium; assembly: GCA_964203735.1. GTDB lineage: Bacteria > Actinomycetota > Thermoleophilia > Gaiellales > F1-60-MAGs149 > F1-60-MAGs149. The sequence continues at coordinate 13,904 of CAXNNM010000007.1, forward strand.
GATCGCCCTTGGCGTAATCCTGTGAGAAGATGAAGCCGTCACGCCGCACCTCGATGTGCAGTTTCTCGGACAGCGCGTTGACGACGGAGACGCCGACGCCGTGCAGACCGCCGGAGACCTTGTAGCCGCCGCCGCCGAACTTACCGCCGGCGTGCAGCTTGGTGAGAACGACCTCGACAGCGGACATGCCCTGGTCGGCCATCATCTCGACGGGGATACCGCGCCCATTATCGATGCAGGTCGCGGAGCCGTCTGTGTGCAGCGTGATCGTGACCTCGGTGCAGTACCCGGCAAGCGCTTCGTCGACAGCGTTGTCGAGCACCTCCCAGACCAGATGATGGAGGCCGCGGGCGCCCGTCGAACCGATGTACATACCGGGGCGTCGGCGCACGGCCTCGAGGCCTTCGAGGACGGTGATATTGCTGGCGCCGTAGGACTCGGTCAAGGGCTTCTTCCTGGGTGTTCACCGGTTGGTGTACGCACCCCCAACTCTACCAGAGGGATCCCCGGGAAAAGCCGCATCGTTACGCGCTTTTCGGGATTTTGTGCCTTCTGTGACTAAGTGCGCAATTCTGGCGCGAAAGTGCCCGATTAGACACCTCGAAACGAACTACTCAGAACCCCGTGACAGTGACCGGGCAATCGCCCGACTGAGCGCTGCTTTGAGACGCGGATCCTCGACCCCGGCGACCATTTCGTCGGCCTTCTTCTGCGCCGCTGGCTGGATTGGCGTCGGCTCCGGTGGCGGCTCCGGCAGCCGCGTATCGACCGGGCCAATTTCGACGCGGAGCTCAACTGGCGCATCGCCTGCCAACTGCTCCTTCAACTTCTTGAGAATCGTGCGCTGCTCGAGCGTGATCGCATGCACCCAGCTGGCGTCGGCGGCATGGACGATGAGGACGCCTTCGCGGGTAATCCTGGCGGGCTGGGCGAAGCGTGCGAGGCCTGCCCCAACCGTCTCGTTCCAGACACCAAGGATGCGCCGGACCGGACCGAGGTCGGGTGGCACCGCGCCGCGGATGTCGCCCCCGATCGGCGAGGGCAGCCTCATGGCAGCCTGCGGATCGCGGCGTCGCTCGCTCATGTCCGCACCGCCAGTGCGTGGACCTCGTCGGCCAAGTCGTCGACTCCGTCCGCTCCAGTGGCGGTCAGCAGCACCTGCCCATGTTCCCTGGCCGTGGCGATCAGGCGCATGCGGCGGTCGCGGTCGAGCTCGGACAAGACATCGTCGAGCAGGAGCAGTGGCTGTTCTTGTCGTGTCTCCGCGACCAGGGATGCCTGCGCCAACAGAAAGCCCAGCACCAGCGTGCGCTGCTCGCCTTGTGAGGCGCTGCGCCGGGCATCACGCCCATCGAGTTCGACTACGAGATCATCTAGGTGCGGGCCAATACCCGTTGTCTGTCGGTCGATGTCCTCTCGTCGGCGC